>CAYYBV010000083.1:0-8529 GCA_964469675.1 uncultured Verrucomicrobiota bacterium | reverse complement strand
CTCATTCCGACCGTTGAAACGGCATCGCTGGCAAAGACGGACGACAGAGGACGGACGGTCCACCGAAGCCTTGGCGAAGGCGGGACGACAGACGACGGACCGGACGATAGCGCTCTGCACAAGCGCCTGAGATCAATGACCGTGGCAACCGTGGCGCTGGCTGGATTGATTGATGGACTGAATCCCTGTGCTTTCGCAACGCTTATTTTCTTCATCACCCTGCTGACCGTGGCCGGCAAGCGCGGAGGAGCATTGATCGCCGTCGGCATCGGGTTTTGCAGCGCGGTTTTTATTACTTATTTTCTGCTGGGATTCGGTATTTTTCACGTCGTCCAGAAACTCGCGGCCTTTCACTGGATCGGCGAAGCGTTGCGCTGGATAACGATTGCCGCATTGGCCGGTCTATGTATGCTTGCTTTCAAGGATGCTCTTATTTTCAGTCAAACCGGACAAGCTCGCACTGTTAGCCTGCAACTGCCGGGCACCATACGAGCACACATACATGCCAGTATGCGCCACCTGCTGACGGCCCGCCGTTTATTGCCAGGCAGTTTCATCGTCGGCATGCTGGTTACATTGCTGGAAAGCATATGCACGGGGCAGTTTTATGTACCCACCCTGGTATACCTGAGCCGGCAGGAGGCCGTGGGTCGCCAACCACTGGGTTGGCTGATACTTTATAACGCAATGTTCGTCATCCCGCACACGCTGGTATTTGCAGCCGCTTATTGCGGCATCACCAACAACCGCCTGCTATCCTGGAGCCAGGCAAATGCGGTTTGGAGCAAAACACTGCTGGGGATAGGCTTTGCCACCCTTGCGGGACTTCTGGCATGGATGTGATTGCGCACATAATTCTTGACGGCACCTTAAAAAGAAAAATGCTTTTTTTGATTGACAAAGCTGCCTATAATTGCAATTAATATAATAAAGTTATTGTATGTGTTTGGGACAAAATAATTGTGACGAAAGGAGGTAACAACACTGCGCAAGGATGGTGAATGGTTGTTTCGCCGCAATCATAAATTAAAATGAAGGGAAAAGAAATGAAACGTTATTCAATATTATGGTGCCTCGCGGGAATGATCGGCTTGGCCACGACCGCTTCGGCTGGCCTTAATGCTTATCCGTTCCAGCTATCGCTCGTCAGCCCGGTCGCAATTCTCAGCGACAGCTCATCGGTCAATGGCCTGCGGATCAACTTGATCTACGGCGCCAATGAAAACGTAACCGGCGTTGACCTGGGTATTGCGAACCAAGTAAACAAGGACCAGAAAGGCCTGCAACTTGGTATTGTTAACATGGTCGGCGGCAATGTCACCGGCGGGCAATTGGGCGCCATTAACTTCGTGGCCGGAAATGTGTCCGGTGGAACGATGGCGCTAATCAATCTGGTCGGCGGCAATGTGTCCGGAACGGAAGTCGGCCTGATCAACCTGACCAGCGGCAACCTGTCCGGCTATGATTACAGCTTGCTGAATATGGTTGGCGGGAACGTCTCGGGCATCGAAGTCGGCTTGATCAACATGGCCGGCGGAACGGTGGCCGGTGGCCAGGCCGGTTTAATTAACGTTGCCCAAGGCGCGACTGATAGTCAGGGCGGCTTGATTAACGTTGGACTTACGGATGCCTGCTGGCAGACCGGGCTAATTAACTGGGCCGATAAATTGGATGGCGCCCAGTGGCTTGGCCTGAATTTCGCCAGTGAAGTCAAGGGGCTTCAGCTTGGTGTAATCAACTACACCGGCAAACTGGATGGCCTGCAGGTTGGCGTTCTCAATATCGCCTGGGGCAAAGAAAGCATTTGGAAAGTACTCCCGATTGTCAACGCGAACTGGTAACTTTAGCTGAATTTACCAACGTGTGCGAGCGTGTGGCCGTGACCCAATGCGTCACGGCCACATTGCTTTTTGGATCAAGCTTGATCCGGGAAGTACGCAAAAAAATCCACGCACAATCATAGGAATATTGCGCGGGGCGCCCCAACCCAGCCCTGCCCATCTATTCCTTTCTTGCCGGCCAAACTATCGGACTTGACTGCGACTTTCGGACATTGATCCAGCGGCGGCAGCTGTGTGATTTGTTGCCTAGGGCAATAATTTTACATATGGGCTATGATCTCGTCGGCAAATTCCGAGCATTTCAACAGCGTCGCATTGTCCATCAGCCGGTGAAAATCGTAGGTCACTTTCCGGCGTCGAACAGCCTCGCTGAGTCCACGGATAATCAGGTCGGCCGCTTCCGGCCAGCCCATGTAGCGGAGCATCATCTCGCCGGAGAGGATTACAGAGCCGGGGTTGACCTTGTCCTGACCGGCATACTTTGGCGCCGTTCCATGCGTGGCTTCGAAAATAGCGTGCCCAGTCTGGAAGTTGATATTACCACCCGGGGCAATGCCAATGCCACCGACTTGTGCCGCCAGGGCATCGGACATATAATCCCCATTCAAATTCAACGTGGCAATAACATCAAATTCTTCCGGCCGAGTCAGGGCCTGCTGGAAAAATATATCGGCAATCGCGTCCTTGACCGGCATCTGACCGCCATATTCCTTGGCCACTTCGTAGCCCCAGGCAAGAAAAGCGCCCTCCGTAAATTTTTGAATATTGCCCTTGTGCACGAGCGTCACGCTCCGGCGCTTGTTTTTGATCGCATACTCGATGGCGGCCCGGACCAAACGCTTGCTGCCAGTCTCGCTGATGGGCTTGACGCCGACGCCTGAATCCGGACGAATGCTCCATCCAAATTCTGTTTTCAGGAAGCCAATGAGTTTTTGTGCTTGCGGACTGCCGGACGGGACTTCCAAACCGGCATAGACATCTTCCGTATTCTCGCGGAACACCACCATATTCACCTTGCCAGGCTCCTTGACCGGGCTCGGTACGCCCTCGAACCAGCGCACCGGCCGCAGGCAAACGTAAAGGTCGAGCAACTGGCGCAGGGCAACATTCAAACTACGATGCCCACCACCGATCGGGGTGGTAAGCGGCCCTTTGATGCCGACCAGATATTGCTTGAAGGCGGCCACCGTTTCATCCGGCAACCAGCTGCCGGTCTGCTTGAACGCTTTTTCACCCGCAATCACTTCCAGCCAGCAAACCTGCCGCCGAGCGCCATAGGCTTTGGCCACGGCGCCATCCAACACGCGCACGGCGGCGCGCCAGATGTCCGGCCCCGTACCGTCACCCTCAATGAACGGGATAATCGGGTGATCGGGCACTATGCACACTTTTTGATCGGTTGAAAATGTAATCGGCTTGCCCTGAACGGTGCGATTGATCATACAAACAATCCCTCTCTTAAATTAGAATTAATCCCCGGTTAAACAATTAAAATATCATGTCCAACCATCACAAGCAATAAAAACACCGGCATGCGCAAACAAGCACCGCCACAATCTGGTTGTGGACACACCAAGCTTGGAGAGTCACGGTTTGCCCGGCAAAAATTCAAGGACAAGTTCCTTCTGCCAGTCAAGCACGAGCGCCTTGACAGGGTCCGCTTTGTTTCCGGCGGAATAGGGCGAAAAACCATTGAGATCCCGGAGCGCATGAGGGCGTTTCGTCCATAGAAATGCCGGATCGCTGATCGGCAGGCTTGTAGTCACGGTGCGGGGCGAATTCACCCGGAAGATCAGTCGGGCCATAACACCGATTTCCCAGCGGAGCATCGCCTCGAAGGTCGCATAATGCAGATGCGCTTCAGCCCAGCCAACACCCATTTCCAGTTCACCAGTGCGGACGGTATAGGCATCGTCGCCGATGCGGAAGGTGGAGTATGCCGGATCCGAACGTGACTTAAACCCGGTGAGGATCACGCCGGCCTGCGCATGGGCGAGATAGACCATGTTCTGCTGGTCAAGGTGATAGTCATGGCCGGGGTGGATAACGCGGTTCAGCGCGCGCAGTGCGGAGA
Source organism: uncultured Verrucomicrobiota bacterium (assembly GCA_964469675.1). Classification (GTDB taxonomy): domain Bacteria; phylum Verrucomicrobiota; class Kiritimatiellia; order JAAZAB01; family JAAZAB01; genus VSJD01. The sequence continues at coordinate 4,614 of CAYYBV010000083.1, read as the reverse complement.
TTCCAGCAGTGAAACCGTTGGCGCGAACCACTCCCAAAGGGAGTGTAAGCCGGGAATTGCCATCAAGCTGGTTCTCTGACACGGCGCAGTCACCGGGTACCATCAAGCCAAGTTCATGGTGTATAACCGCAAGTGCTTCGGGAGTTCGCAAACTGAAGTCGCAGCGCTCTATGTTCTCAACAATGTAACTTCGCCCCTGCGAAGTCAGCGAGTGACAAGCAATCCCATAGCCAATTGCCGCCTCGGTAGCATTCGTTCTTTCATCGGCAATCGGGATCATCTTATAGTCATAGTTCAAAAAAGACCGGTAGAAATTACCGGCAAGCACGAATTTATCGCGCGGGCAGCTTTTACCGTCGAGGACATCGTAAAGGCAGCCGACCGTCAAGCGTGTATAGACGAGTGAAGGGCCGCTTTCACGCGCCTCGTTGGTCACCTCCTCAAAATAACCGTCCGGATGGCCGGACGCGTAGTAACGCTCGGCAAAATCGCGCGTCAATTCGACCCACTCCGGGTGGTTGAAAATTTTACCGCAGTAATAGATCGCCTGCATGAAAATCGCGGTGTGATTATTGACCGGCAGAAGATGGAGATTTTTCTCGCCCGGGAAAAATCGTCGGTTGTGCTCGATTGCAAACTGAACTTGTTCCTCGATCAGTTCATGGAACCAGGCTTTATCGTTGGGATTAAGAATTGGTTCAAGCTTCCTGTACGCCAGCGCAAGATGAAAAAGGAGCCGGCGCAGTGGCACGCGCCACGGCGACCCCGTTAATTCACGGCCAAAAATATTACTGCGGTAGTAATCAGTATTGCGCATGATCTTCTCGATTAGCCGCGCCGCAGACTGGTCTCCGCCTGCGGCGAGTCCCGCCAGCACCGAGATACGGCACGCCTCATAATCAAAATAACTGAAGACTTGTTCTCTGAGTTTCAGCCCAGGGCGATGGACTTCAGCAAAGGTCTCCGGACCGGCCGGGTAGATCTTCGCCATGCAGGGAACGATGGCCTGTTCAATACGCCTGGAAGCACGGGCAATAAATTCGGCATCAAGTTGCACGGGAACCATCATAAAACCCACCTTTGTCTTTTAGGCACGGACAATCTAAACTTGTTGTTCCCACCCGCACCGGGGATCTTCCAGGATGCTCGGCACACGCCCCTGCTTTCACAAAGCCATCTGGACGGCCAAGGCAACGGAATTAAACTTAACTTCATCCGAATCTGAACGCGAGGACAGCACGATCGGCGCCTTGGCGCCAACCACAATGCTGGCATTGTTTGCATTGGCAAACCAGACCAGACATTTATAAAGTACGTTGGCGGCAATAATCTCCGGCAGAAGAATGATATCCGGATCGCCGGCCACCGGCCCAGTAATGCCCTTGATTGCAGCCGCCTTGCTGGATATCGCCACATCAAAACCAAACGGGCCTTCGACCTGGGCTGTGCCAAAAAAGCCTTTTTGCCCCATTTCTTTCAATTGCCGGGCATCACCAGTGCTAGGCATTTTTGGAGTGGTCTTTTCAACGGCCGAAACGCAGGCGACCTTCGGACATTGAATCCCCATTTTAACAGCCAGAGCAACCGCGTTCTGCAGGATGCGCACCTTGCTTTCAAAGGTAGGATTGATGTTGACCGCCGGATCGGTTACCAGAAGCATTTTGTGATAGGCCGGGATTTCAAAAATCGCAACGCAGCTGATTAACATTCCCGGCGGAATCAGCGCGTATTCACTGCGCAGAATCGCGCTGATAAAATTGGAGGATTGCACCTGCCCTTTCATCAGCACTTGGGCCTGTCCGTCACGAACCAGTTCGGCAGCTTTGCAGCAAGCCTTCTGCTCATCGGCTTCGGCAACAAACACGGCCCGGGAAATATCCGCTCCCTGCCGCGCGGCAACGCTGCGGATTTTTTGCTCCTCGCCGATCAGGATGAAATTGGCCACTCTCTTTTCCAGCGCCTTGGCGATACAGCGGATACTATCCGGATCACTGGCAATCGGCACGACAACGGTCTTGCGCTGTTCATCCGGCCATGGTGATATAAAATCTTTTAGTTGCATGTGCGGTATTCTCCTGCCGGTTCGACCTTCCGCAGAACCGCCAAAGTCGCGCGCGCCAGCGAGACCATTTCACGTTCACCCGGAACCACCTCCACCGCCGCCAGATAACTCACACGCGCTTTGATCATGCCGACAAAAGTCTTATCGCAGGCCAGCCCACCGGTCAGAATAATTCGGTCCACTACGCCCTTGAGCGTGGCCCCATGCATGGCAATTTCCTTACTGACCTGGTAAGCCATTGCCTCATACAATAACTTTGCTTTTTTGTCTCCCGCCCGCCGCGCGGCTTTCAAATCCAAGAAACTGTTTGATCCCCGGTAAGCGACCAATCCGCCCATTCCCGTTATTTTCCGACTCATTTCCACTAGGGTGTATTTGCCGCTGAAACAAATTTCAAGAAGCTGGCCGACAGGCAATCCGCCGGTGCGCTCCGGCGCAAAAGGACCATCACCATCCAAGGCATTGTTCACGTCAATGACCGCCCCCCGACAATGGGCGCCAACGGAAATCCCGCCACCCATGTGGGCCACAATAAAATTACAGTCCTTGTATGACTTGCCTATCTTGCGGGCAACTTCACGGGCCACCGATTTATGATTGAGGGCGTGAAAGATGCTTTTGCGCTCCAATTCGGGCATCCCGGACAGGCGCGCCACCGCGTCCAGCTCGTCTACAACCACAGGGTCAACAATATAGGCAGGACAACCCGCTTCGCGGGCCAATCCATGCGCAAGAATGCCGCCGAGGTTGCTGGCATGTTCGCCGAAACGGCCACTGCGCAGATCATTTCGCATGGCAGCATTAACACGATAGACGCCGCTTTTGATCGGTTTCAGCAGCCCCCCTCGGCCGACAATGGCCTTGAGCGCGAGGATATCCACGCGGTGATCCTGTATAAAACGCCGGATTAAAGTCGTGCGGAATTCGACCTGATCGGTGATGCGTCGGAACGGCTTGAGGTCTTCCGCCGAATGTTTAATATTACCATTAACCCGCTCCCACTCCCCATCAAAAACCGCGAGCTTGGTGGACGTTGATCCTGGATTGATCACCAGCATTTGTGGGCCCGCCCACGTAGATGTTTCCGACGATTTAAGGCGCGCCGGTCTTGATGGGTGGAACTTATGATACGCGGACATGGTCATTCAAATCTCCATAAAAATATCGTTGTCCTGCGCGCCCAAATAATTGATTTCGCTCACCTGGTCGAGAACCTTGTTAGGCAAATCCAAAATTTGAATGCGATGCCCCGGGCAGCCCAGCCCGGCACAAACATATATTTTATTGGCCTTACCAGGCAAGGCCAGCACAATCGCCCGGCTGCATTTGCATCCCATTTGGACACAATGGTCTTCCGCAATCAGGCTCACCCCGCAGACCGGACAAAACGCATTGACGATAGGATCGGCCGAAACTATATCCGGAATAAAATTATAGAGCTTGGTATGTCCACCCCAGAAAGCATCAACAAAAACAAGCCCCTCACTTTTGCCGACCTGCACGCGAATATTGATAGATGGCTCGCCATGGATGCGCACAACCTCCGCAATGAGACTGTGCCCCCTGGGGCAGTTTATTTGCGTGGCCACGAGAAAGTCTTGCTGGTGGCGCGCAATTAATTTAATACCTTTAGGGAGCGCCTTACGAAAACTGTCGGGGATCGGCTTGTAAAGCAGCTTCATTCTTGCGCCTCCGTGGTTGATTTGTTGCGAAACCATTACCGATAAAAGCTGCATGGAGACGTTGCCAGCCCCTAACGCGTATTTTAGAAACAACCCGCACGGCAGGCACAACCCGTATTGGTTACAGGCATTCTCCATCACTTGCGACGAAAATCACAGCAATACGCCGGCGGCCAACGCGGCGTCATACAAGGCATCCCGCCCGGAAAACGTGATTTCATCAGCCAGTAATTTTCCCACATCCGGGCAACTGGCTTTAACTACATGGCTCCATGTTTGCGTACCCAGCGTCATCCGGGATTCCAGCATGCAATCGTTTTGCCCACACCAGAGCAGGTCATCACCAGGGATCGGAAAGAAAACCCGGAGGAGCCGTTAGCAGCCAGACGAATACGCTCGCGTGGCAGGCTATGGCCGCTTTTGTCCATCTGCGCTTTAAGCCAACCGGCTAGGAGCCGTCCAGTTGACGCATGGCCCTCGACGCGGACCTCCCCTATCTGGGCTAAATGACCACGGCAATCCACAGAATCAAAAAAATTCGCAAACAGTTGCCGGCAGGTTGTGAGCCTACCCCAGTTCAAATCGCTGACGGCAACGCCCATCTGGTGTGACTGTTCCACGAAACGGGCCAAGGCATGCAAATCATCGTCAGAATAATCTACCGAATCCACGATCACGCGCGCCGCCTGTTTCGCAAACAATCCAAAATCTTTGCGGTCAAATGGAGGCTTCGACCACCAGATGACCACCGGCAATTCGGGCACCAAAATGGAAACCACCAGGCTCGGAAGATTGTCTGCCATGATACCGTTGGCCGTTAAACGGATTTGGTCGCAACAGACACAACGCTGGCATGTTTCGGGCTCCTGG
>CAYYBV010000082.1:0-8531 GCA_964469675.1 uncultured Verrucomicrobiota bacterium | reverse complement strand
GACTTTCAGTCGGTCACCATCCTGGACCAGCCAGACCCAGCCGCTGCCGAACTGCGCGGCGGCCGCGGCGGCGAAGGCGCTCCTGAATTCCTCATAACTGCCGAAGGACTTTTCGAGCAGTTCCAGCAAACGCCCCTTCGGTTTTGCGCCGCCGCCTGGTTGCATACTTTGCCAGAAAAGCGCATGGTTCCAGGCTTGGGCCGCATTATTGAAAATAGCCGAATTATCTGCCGCGCTTGCGCTTTCCGCAACAACCTTTTCCAGCGGTTGTCCGGCCCAGGGTGTGCCGGCGATCAGTTTGTTCAGCGCATCGACATAGGCCTGATGATGCTTGCCGTAGTGGAAGCTCATCGTCCGGGTAGAAATATATGGTTCCAGTGCGTCCTGGGCATAAGGCAACGGCGGTAGTTGAAACGCAGATGCGGAAGCGGCGTCTGGAGCTACCAGCGCCACGGAGGTTTCTCCCGCCCACCCTGAAATGGCCAGACTCACAAGCGGCATTAGCGTCAACATCATTAACCGGATGCTGGCAATAATAGCGGCCATTTTATTCCTCCTTTTCATAACAGTTTTCCTCTGGCCGGGCCCAACTTTTCGCGACGGCAAGAGCGCTCTCACGGCAAATGTACGATATGTTTACTGGACTAGACAAGCAAAACCATATCAACAGGCGATCAAGAAATCTTTGTTATTCCGCTTGCTACCGCCACGTCGATTGGACAAGGTTCGACTACAGCCTTTGAGCGATTGGCTGGGATAGGCCGTGCGCCTTTGATAATGACCGCGACAATAATAATTACGACAATTACCGCAAATATCAGAATCAAAAAATCATGGCATTGCGGCGCTCCCTGTCAAACGGCATCAATGATATTCATAGAGGAAGGATAGCGGATTTGGAAGGTAGCGCGATAACATTCTTGTCAAAAATGGTTCCAAAAGACTTGGATGACCAGAAATGGCTGGACTCAAGAAAAAGATGGGCAGAACATGGATAAAATGAGTGCGCCCAAAAAACCAGTGGCCGACGTTATTGAGGCTTGCCCGACGCCTTCTTCTCGACAGTATCGAGCCTTTCAAGCTTAACATTTTCCTTTTTCTTGATCTGCATCCACCAGATCATAAAAAACAGAAAACTGATGATGCCGGTGAAGGCGATGATAGCCCAAATGATTTTCCATGTGTTCTCGGTAATCAACGCCCTGGCTTTGCTTCCGGCCGCAGGAATAGCGCCCCCTTCCTTGATTTTGACGTCACGCGTTGCCATGGTCAGGCCTGGCGAGCCGCCGGTCTGTACAATCAGGCGCTCCAGTCGGGCAATGTCTTTTTTTACATCTTCCATCCGTTTCACATTGACACGGTAAGTGCCGATGTGAATATCGGCCGTCAAATCCGTCTGTTGTTGAGATTTATCGATAGCCGTCAGCTCCTGCGTAATTCGCTTACCAAGAAATTCGGCCGACGGACGCGCGTCACTGTTCGCAAACATGCCGACCAATTTTTCGGTATGGCTGAGCAAATCATGGATCTGCTGATTTGGGATATACCAGATATCGTTCAGCTCGACCGCAAAGCTTTTTTTCTCATGCGGGGCAAAGGCAAGATTTTCCTTTGTAAGATAATGCAGTTTTTTCTCCGGATTATAGCGCACCTCTAGTCCACCTAATTCCGTGATCAGTTCGGGATTGATTTCGGTCGGCAGAGGGTATTCCAGCGGAGTGGTGTTACTGATGGCAAGCGGGTTGGCCATCTCTATTTTCATCACAATCTTTTTCTTTGGTGGCAGTGCCGCCCCGGCTGAAACGCCTGCCGCGGTCGGAGCCACTGGACTGATTTTGCCCATGATTTTATCGACCGGTAATCCTTGCACTTCAACTACCAGATCTTCCAGCGTGCCAACATTATTTTTGATATCCTCCAATGCTGCCTTGTTCATTTCATAAGTTGAGAGCCTGCGTTCAGTGGCGACAACGGCATCCTGATTTTGGATAATTTTGTCCAAACGGCGGAAAATATTATCGCGCATAATTTTGACCTGATCGGCATAGCGGGATTTTTCCAAAATCGTCCCTAGCCTTTTCACATGCTCCTTGAGCATCACGATCTCCGCCCCGTCAATTCGCCAGATATCATTCATAACCACTTCCAAGGTGACGCTGGCTTTGGGCTGGAGCTTGATATCCTGGTGGACATAATAAAGCGAGCGATCAAAATCATAGGCAAGTTTAAAATCACCCATACTGATGATATCTTCCGGCTTGGTCCCTTCCGGGAGGTATTCCTTGACCGGAACAACCTCTTCGACCACTGGCGAGTGGTTGGCAACCAGAATTCTCCGCTTTACGCTGCCCGATTCAAGCCAGGTCTTGACGACCGGCTTTTCACGCTGGCGCGATAAGTCAAGGATTGCCTGCGACAAGGCTTTTAGTTCGGCCATCTGGTCATACAGGGATAAAAGCGATAAATCCTTGCCGCCGGCGGTTGATACCGAAAGAACGTTGCCTACGCCGGCTTGCTTGGCTATTGCGCTGAGAGTCTCGCGCGTCTCTTGAACGGCTTTAGCGGCTTCCCGCAGTTCGCTTGTAGCCGCTTCCTTGGTTTTTTCCGTCGTCGCAACTTGCAAATCATCAATCGCCGCACTGATATCCGCCAGCATGCTGTAGGTGGTATCCGATTTATGCTGAAAATCGATTTCTTTGCGCAACCCCTGAACTTCGGCAAAAACAGCGGCAACCGGCACCTGATTGACCAAGCCGTAAGTTTGGGCAATTTTACCAAAAAGAGTCTGCATGCCGCTCGGATCATTCGGTGTACCCGTATATTTGACCAGTAGATCAATTTGACTCTTAAGATCGGTCATATTGATGGAATTCCAATTCTCAAGCAAGGCGTTGACGTTATCGGACATGGTTTTAAGCGTTATATTGATTGCCGTAATACCGTCGGATAGTGTCGTAAGCTTGGCGCTTTGCGCAGAAAGTGTGCTGTTTATTGTGCTCTGATCGGCAGCGATGCTGTCCAGTTTGGCATTCAAGGCATCAAGTTTTTCAAGCACGGCGGCAAGATCCCCGGCTCCACCACCTTCCGACGCAACCACCTTGAGCGTCATGCTGTCCGCGCTGGCTGTTGTTGATTCCGAGCAGATAATCGTGTACTCGCCCAGCGACCACTGCGCCAGGAGCTGAAGGTTATATTCATAAACTCCCGAAGAGTTGATTTCATTCGTCATCATACCACCAGTAACGAGGGCGGCATTGTTCGGATCATAGACGTCAATTTGGGGGGTTGTGCCGGTATCGGTTTTATACCGGATGGTCAACGTGGCGCCGTTCGTGGCGGTGACGGGACGGTTAAGAATTTTGGATTGCACGCCTTTCTTTGCTTCGCGCTTAATGGCCGCGGGCAGACCGGCAACGGCGTCAAGCGTCTGTGATGCCCGGGAAGAGAGGCTTACCGGTTCCGTTGCGCCGACGGCCGCTTTGATTGAATCAACCCCGGCAAGGGACGCATCCATCTTAGTGCCCAAAACATCTATCTTTGGAGCAAGCGTGCTATAACTGGCGCTCAAGGCATTATAACTTGTGCCCAGCAACATCGTATTGCTGCGTATGCCTTCGGTCTGCGCGATAATCGCGGTCGTGTTGCTGAAAATCTCGGCGTGCTCTTTGGAAAGCTGGGATAAATCGGCTCCGCCGGACACATACAAACCAAACGTGATCGTGTTGGAAAAAATATTACCACTAAAATCATCGATTCCGATTTTGGCCAGATACGTGTTGCTGCCGGACAAGTTGCTTATATCGAGGGGGATTCGGAAATACCCCTCGCTATTCGGACTGGCCTGAAAAGCGGATATAAGCTCGTCCGCGTTTGCATTCACGATATTGAGCCGGCAATTACCGGCGTCCGGCGCCGGCGATCCTGACGTTGTCTCCAGCCAGGCGTTCACCATATAATTTGTGCTTTCCGAAGTAATAATTGCGAGCACACGGTAGGGAGACGTCCAGCGCGGATGCATGTATACAAAATTTCTAACCTCGTTCGTATCCACGGCAAACACGAGACGTTTGTTATAATAATTCACATGATACCAGGTCGTCGTGTATGTACCGGGCGCATATTCGCGGGGAGGGATAAGCCAAGCCGTTTGCGGTGTCTGCATAAGACCTGACTCTTCCCATCCAGAGGAACATTTAACCCTCAAATCCGTGAACCAATGCACGCCATAAGGCTGAGTTCGGTCATAATCGTTCACCTGGGTTATATCGTAGACATACCAATGGACCAATATTTGATCAGCCCCAAGAGATATTTTCCGCGGATAATCGGTTAAATTAATCAAGCTAAAATTGGAACTGGTGTTCATGCTACTGCCAGCACCAGCACCGCCGCAATACATGGCGGGAGAAGCCTGCTGACAATCCCATCCATCGCCTGATCCGCCGCGATAGCGGTAGGCGGAAACGGCAGAATTGGCCGGAGAGTATTGCGCCATAAGCGTGAGCAGCAGCCCAGCCACAATTGCGCGTGCCGCCAATTTTTGCCAGGGAATCAAGAATAAGCCAAGCCCATCAGAAAAAAGCAGATGCCCGACTTCGGCCCCCTGACTCCTGACTATATATTGATCATGGCACTGTCCTAACACAACGTCCTCCATATGTGGCGGTCCTGGCCGCGTCGGTAACAAAGGCATTTTGCCTGTCGGAAATCATCAGGCGGGACAGATCATCCTGCCAAGAACCGCCACGCGCGCCGGCACCGACGGCATCCGCACGGGGCCAGTTTGGCGCATCCGCATCACCGCCATCCGTCAACACGCCATCGCCATGCACGCCGGTATAAGCCCTGCCCGTTGCTTGGCCAAGGGTGACACACCGCTCCCATACGTTCCCGGCCAACTCCATATTTCCGTAATAACCGGCCCCGGCCTGCACCCGCGTCGTCTGCGTTGCCCAACTGGACCAGGCGCCGCACCGCATCGGCCCTTGAACAAGCGGGTGATTGGTTGCCGCGCAATTGGCATAATTACCCGCATTAGTCGCCGCCTCCAAATTATATCCTGCATTAATAATACCCCGCGCCGGCCGCGCTCCATAAGATGCGCCCCATGGATACTCATTGGTGACGGCGGATATTGGCCCACGGCAAGCTTTTTCATATTCAAGTTCAGTCATCGGGCGCAAAGCCGACCAATCGGCAAAGGCCGCCAAGTCGGCCCAAGCCAACCAGTTGCAGGCAATCGCCGCACCGTCCCCGTCTTCATTATAAGTGGCGTCGTTATTAAGATTACAGACATAACCGCCGGCTTGCTTTTGAATTCCATTCCGATTGGCTGGAGACGTCATGCCGGCGGCACTGCCCATAAAATCGCCCGGGCTTACCGCCGCACAGCGATTAGCCGATTGCGCGGCGGTGAGTGCATTCAGGAAATCGCGGTAAAGGCCCTGTGAAATTTCATATTTCATGACATAATAGCCGGAATAACCGTTCGGCCAGCAAGCGTTCGGCGACGCCTGCCGGTCCGGATATCCGCCACCGGATGCGGCATTCGCTGTATTGATTTTGGTCAAAATGAATTCGTTAACACCCGCCCCCCCGCTGCCCGCGTAAAATGAACCTTGCGGAATATAAACCATTTCAAGCGCAAAAACTCTTACCATGACATGCTCAGCCCCCGTCAACGCATCCGCATTCCAATCCCAGACACAATCAATCGATTGCGAACTCACCCGGCCTGCGCTGTCGGAAGAACGCCGCAGGAAGACGCCTTTTAAATCGGACGGCACAACGACATCCAGATTGGTCCCGAGGCCACCATAAAATCCATTTGGATTCAGCCCTGCCGATTTCATGGTGGCATGACGCCACGTGGCGCCGCCATCCGCTGAATATTTGACAAAGACCCAGGCAGCGTCGTGGTTGACCACATTTCGCCATGAATTATCCCACTGCATATCAAACCTTACCAGGCAGGTTTTTAGCTGGGCACTTTGCTTCAAAAGGACATTCGTAACCACCATATTATTGGCGCCTGCCAGAAAAGGCAGAAATACAAACACGATAAGCGCCAAACAAGACGCGCCAACACGCCGGACGCAATAAAATTGAATAAAGCGCTTCATTTTTGTAATGCCACAACGATTCACAAAAAATCAATGTTTTTCTGAACGAATCGGCGTAAATTCAAGGCTCGGGCGCCACGCACGGCAGCATTCTGACTACCATCTTCCCGGCCAAAACCGCTCGTCAATATTCTGGCAATTAGGAAACCCCCATATTTCATTCATGGCCTGCAGATCCGCAATATAATTTTTCACCGCGCCAGCGTCGGTCGCCTTGGGATTTAATTCAAGATAGCTTCTATAATGTTCCATCGCTTTTGGGCGGTCGTTTTTGACCACATCATAAATAACGGCAAGATTATAATGAGCATCGGCATCCAGCGGATTTTTTTCCAGCGCGAGATTGAATTCGCGCGTGGCCCGCCATATTTTTTTGGATTTATAAGCCATTACGCCACGATTATAATGCAGCCTTCCTTCCGCTTCCCGGGTTACCGGCGCATCCGTCATGGCGGCCCCCATGCCCAGCTCGGCTTCCTTCAGCATCCGCGTCAGCTTACAGCATTTTGCGTCCGTCCTGGCCAATTCGCCATACAATACCGCCATTTTTTCGGTTTCTTTTTCCAAATCGTCTATCTGGACCAGCAGGCTATCATAATTTTCCCATTGCTCCATGTTGGTCTTTTCGAGGATTTCAATTTCCCCCTGAAACGATTGCTCGCGCTCCTGACCTTCATTGGAAAGTAGCCGGATATTCTTTATGAGCCCATCCTTTTCCTGTTTTGTTTTTTTGATTTCATTCAGCATGCTCACATGGTCACGCTGGAGGCGTTCATTATCTTCCTTCAGCCCGCGGACTTCACGCTCCAGCCTTTCATTATTCGCCTGTAACAATTTTTGCATAACCGGATCAACCGGTTTTTCACCTTTTGGCATTGCCGATGGTGATAAAATCGACTGGGCGGAGAGAATGTCTATGATCAAGCAGGAGAGTATCATGGCGACCAGGAGATGTTTCGAGTTATTAATTGTTTTCACGTTTTTAATTATGAAAATAAATGATTGCAACCGGTTAGCGCTTCGCTGCTGCTTCTAAACTGCCGCATAACGGCGGCACGGAGCAGACCGCGCGCTATCTTAAACATTTTACGAAGGCAGGACATCGCCCCCTGCCTCCCACGGAGCAAGCGCCCCGACACAACCACGCCTGAAACATATCCGTACCGTCTGAAGCGAAGTCGAAATCAAAGCGCATCGCTTTCATCGTAATCCGGCTCGTATTTAAGGCGCAAGCCTTTCGTCTTCTTACTTTTATCAACTACATCGTGATCTCCGGTGATAAGATGGGGCGTTAGAAAAACCACGATTTCCGTTTTTTCGGTTTTTTCTATATCGTTGCGAAATGCCCAGCGAATCACAGGGATATCCCCCAAAATTGGCAACTTATTGATCGTTTTGATCTTTTCATCTTTGCGCAGGCCGCCGATGATGACGGTCGTCCCGTCTTTAATCTTAACCGTGGTATCAGCCGTCGTGCGCGCAACGATCGGCACCTCATTTTCTACATCGACCGCAATTTTATATTTCAAATAGCTTTCGACCGCCGACACCTCCGGGCTGACTTTTATCGTGATAAACCCATTATCGTTAATGATGGGCGTAACAGTCAACATGACGCCAACATCGAGAAACGTAACTTGCGCGGCGGTGGTGGCAATCGTTCCGCCCGATGAGACCGTGGTGGTCACATAAGCTTCCGTACGGCCAACGTGAATTTTGGCCTGTTCGCCGTTGACCACAGCAATGCTGGGCGAAGAAAGATTCCGCGCTTCGCCAAATTGTTGCAGGAGTTGCAGAAGGGCCGTATATTTATAATCCGCCCCCGCGTGTCCCAAGCTCATGGTAAACGGATTAGCAACCGAAGACGGGAGGGCAAAATTACCGGAAAATGTTGTATCGGGAATTCGCAGGTTTCTGAGCACCAGCCGCCAGTCAACGCCCATATCAAACTCATCCTTAAGCACGATCTTAAGAATCTTAACCTCCATGAGCACTTCCTTGGTTTCGCGGTCCATCTGCTTGATAATGGCCTCCACCTCCTTCATTCTTTCCGGTAGGCTGGCAACGACGACCTGATTGTTGCGCTGATCAACCGTCACCATGCCGGTTTTTTTTGCGTCCAGCCGCGTGCTCAACGCGGTGGCCACGTCAGCGGCTTTTGCGTATTGAAGCTTAAATGTTTTCGATACATCAGGCTTATCGAGGCTGGTTAACACGTTTTCAAGAACGATTAAGCGCTCCGGTGTATCCTTCAACACTAACGTCCCGGAATCCTCATCCACCATAATTTCACCCACGGCGCTTTTGATCGCATCCAACGCTTTAAAAACAGCCTTGGGGCTGGCATAGGCAAGCTCTATCTTCCTGGTCTGGCGAACATCCTTAAAACTTTTCCCGTTGAGCGTCTTA
>CAYYBV010000081.1:0-8566 GCA_964469675.1 uncultured Verrucomicrobiota bacterium | reverse complement strand
GCACAGAAGAATGATGATATATTTCGTTACATTTGCGACAAAACATATTCGTTTTTATTTATATTGCAAATAATATCGGAATCTATATCTTCGAAAAATGATTCCATATCATATTCGTAATCGTTTTGAATACAATTAGCTATAATCTCTATAACCATTTGAATATCACAATCAATACGGATATCTATCTTGATGGTGAACCAAAAATTCATCTGCCGGATTTCCAATTTGAAAAGGAGGTAATTTTAGTAAAAGAAGAGTACCATCCATTTCACCCAACAGGGCCATGGTCGGGCCGGGCTGGGATCCACGCAGTTCCGTCCGCACTCCGGTCAAGGCCAGGCCTGCCTGGCAGGGCAATCCCATGCGGTTGAACAACCCGGCCATCCGGTGGGCCGTCTCATATTCGTTGAAGCCCGATTTGGGGTGCGCCCAGACTTTCTCGCCCAAATCAATGATCTCCGCACGGTGTTGATCAATTAAGGCACAAACCTCGCTTTTCAAATCCTCCACCACATTATTTTCGTTTGAAACTTTCATTCGCTTGACCTTTTCTATGTTACGGTTACGGGCGCGGAATCGGTTGCTTTGTATTGGTATACCATGGCGAGCAATGCAGGTTGATGGCGTACAACCGACCAGAAGAAAAACGGATTTCCAGGCAAATCCGTTTTCCGTTCTGCACGGCCTTCAAATCCTGATGCTTACGCCAGCGCACTGGCATCCGGATAGCATCACCCGTCAGGGGTGCGCATTCTTCAAATGTGAACCCGGGCACGGGAACATTCCGGTCATCCACCACCTGTACCCGGGCTTCGCCGAACGGGATTTGCAAGTTGAGCGTCAATTCCGGGCTATGCGGCACCAGGTACCGCGTCTGGATCATGGCGGTGTTGCTGAAGGATTCCAGGCAGGCAAAGCCGTCCGCGCGCCAAGTGTGTAATAAAAACCCGCTCCTGCCCGCTCTGTATTTTGACGGCAATGGAAGCAGCTGCCCTTTTTCATCCCGCCGCCCGCCATCGTGCAAGGTTAGCGAGCCACGCGAATAAATGAGCAGGCGCCCGTCAGCCGGCCGCTGAACCAAGGCGCGCACATATATGCCGCCACCACCATATTCGCCTGGCTCGCCCAGCGGAATAACCGGGCGCCGGGTCGTCCGATTCCAAGCGTGAGCGTCATACGAATACGCCAATTCGCTGTGCACTTTCCCTGACATCTTGTAAAAAGTATCGCTTGCAATCAGGTGCTCATTGTTTGGTACACGATAAAACTGAGGGAATCCAAGAAAAATCTCATTCCGGTACAGGGATACACCCATCCCGTAAAATTGCGTCAGGGGCGGGTCGGAAGGATCCGGCTGGAGCAACATCACCGGCGGCGACCAATGCTTCAAGTCGCGCGAGGTGACCATGGCGATCCGCCGATCAATGTGGAATTTCCGACAGACCACCGCATATTCCTTTAAAAACGGATTGTAAAACAGATTATTGCTGGTATCCGACCCGTTGCCGTCCGGTGGCGACCATGCCCAATCACGCTGGAGCGTCCAAGTAATGCCGTCCGGCGAGGTCTCGATCAACCCCGGCCCGCCATAGGTGTTTTTTTCGTATGGCCAGGCAATCATCTTGTGGCGATGCTTGGGGTTTTTTGCCCATTGGTCATAAAACCAGGTTTGTTCGTAAAAGTTCTGCCGGGGATATAATTTGCGTTTGTATTTCGTTGGGTACCAACTGACCCCGTCATCGCTTTCATACAATTGGGCAACGTCATTTTGCAGCGATTTTGACCACGTTCGGAACCGTTTGCAATCAGGATCATAGATGGTGGTGGCGACGCCAAGGGTGTGAGCGCCATGGAGCGCACAGGGTTGCGGTACCGGGAAAACTATATCAACATCCTGCCGCCGGTTCAGCATCCAGTCATCCAGGAAAAAGATTGCGTGCATTGCCGGAACCGCGCCAGGCGCAAGGGCTTGCGGGCGTATCGCAGGGTTGGCCGCCGATCGGGCATTCAGCGTGTTGGTTCTTCGTCTTTTTTTCATAACAGCAATTTTTCTTAATTACTTATTTTTATACAGCCTGCAATTGCCTCCTCGGAATCCGCAACCGGCTTTCGGTTCTGTTTTTTTATTCGGGTCGGGCTGTATCACTATGCTTTACAAAGGCGCGCGAAAGTTTATTCCGCCTGTAACCATCAAGCCCTGGCAGCCACCGCTACAACGGTCTTTTTCGCGTGCGATTCCAGCGCGGCGGTGAAAAGCTCGTGGCTTAACGCCGTTTCCTCCGGCGTGACGCATCCGGCAAATTTGGACGACGGTTTTCCATTGACCAGTTCGTAAATGAAAGCCGCCCACATCTGCAGGATCGAATCGGAAAAGCCAAACTCAAAAATACCGCCGGTAATTGACTTGAAGGCGGTCTCGTGTCCCATATCAACATGTTGCCAAACCTGTTCGCCGCCGCGATAATCCATGACCTTCAGCAGTTTTGGATTTTTCGTGGAAAAGCGGGCCGAGGCCTTAGTCCCCAGGATATCAAGCGCCCAGGTATCCTTCTCGCCCGGCGCGATCCGCTGGGTTTTAAGTGTGAGCGGGAACAATGTGCCCGCCACCGGATCAGTAGCTTCGCATAGCAGCGTGGCATTATCCCAGGTCTGGCAAGGCGAACGCCCCCCTTTGCCATCTGGGCGATCCTTGACAATATCGGAGAGAATGGCCCGCACGTTTCGCGGAATCCAGCCGGCACGGAAAGGCACATGGCAGACGTGAAGCCCCAAGTCGCCCATACAGCCGTATTCACCGTTGAATTCGATCATGCGCTTCCAATTCATCGGCTTGGCGGGGTCCAGGTCGCTGGAATGCAAAAAATAATTATTAACCTCAATGATTTGTCCAAAGACATTAGCTTCAATCACGTGGCCGATCCGCTGAACTGCAGGATAAAAAGGAAACTCAGAGGAACACCTTGCGAAGACCTTGGGGTGCGCCGTAAGACACGATTGGATAGCCCGGTTGGCGCCCAAGTCGATGCCAAAAGGCTTTTCGCCCATCAAATGCTTGCCGGCCTGGATGATGGCCGCATATAATTCCGCGTGCAAGTTGTGCGGCACCGCGCAATATACAGCCGCCACCTCGCGGTTATCCAGCAGCGCGTGGTAGTCGTCCGTGAACTGGCGGATAGACGGGAAGTTCATTCGGTACCATTCGAGCACCGCCGCCGACTTGTCACAGACGGCCACAATTTCCGGACGGGCCTGCATATCCGGCAAATGTGCCCAGCGCGCCGACGCGCTGGCGAATTCACGCCCCATAAGCCCCGCCCCGATTATTCCAAATTTTATAGTTTTCATGATATAATAAACAAAAGTCGTGCGGATTTATTGATTAGCGGATCCGATTTTAATTTACCACAAAACAAGCTAGCCCGCGCTCGCCACATCACTCAATATTTCAAAGCTTTCTCGGTTTCACCGATGGCTTCATCAATCATATCCATGCACTTGGCAGCCACATCCAAGTCCATGACAATCGGCGGACTCATGCGCAGGATATGACCGGCGGGAATCCAGGCCAGGCCCTTACGGAACGCGCGCTGGTAAACCTGTTTGCCGGCCTCGTCAAACGGCTCCTTGGTTGAGCGATCTTTGACCAGCTCAATTCCCATGAGACACCCCTTGCAGCGGACATCGCCAATGATTTTATGCGCTTGCTTCATTTTCTCCAGGCGCGGGATGAAAAAATCCTCCAGCCGCTTTGCGTTTTCCAACAGGCCTTCTTCCTCAATGGCAACTATCGAAGCCAGTGCCGCCGCACATGCCATCGGATTGCCGCCGTAACTTGTGGAGGCGCTTATGTTTTCCACCGCTTCGGCATACGGCTTGCGCACCACCATGGCCGTCACGGGGAATCCGTTACCAAAGCCCTTGCCCAAAGTCACAACGTCCGGCATTGTCTTCCAGTGTTCTATGGCCAGGTATTTACCAGTGCGTCCCATGGATGTCAGCACTTCGTCAGCCATTAACAGATATTTGCGTTTGTCACACCACTGACGCAGTTTCGGGAAAAAATCATCAGGCGGCATGATTGATCCAGCCCAGCCCTGAATCGGTTCGAGCACGATGGCTGCCACCTGACCGGTGGTAGCTTCGGTGATAAATTCATCAAAAAAGCGGATGTAGGCATCCGTGTCTATCGTGCCGTCTGGTTTTTTGAAGATCGGCCGGTAGGGATTTGGTCGCGGCACCATATAAAAACCAGGCGTACGGGTTGGTCCGTTGGCACGGTTCATACGCGCCAGGCTCACGGCATGGCCCGACTTGCCATGAAAATCGCCGTAGCATGAGAGGAATTCGTGTTTACCAGTGGCCGCCCGGCACACGCGTAACGCAGCCTCGACGGCCGTGGTGCCGCTGTCATAAAGCTGAACACCGGAAAGGTCGCCTGGCAGGATAGATGTAAGTTTTTCAAGCAACGCAACCTTGATGGGCGTCGTAAAGTCGTGGCAGTTCATAAGTTGGCCTGCGGCTTTCTGAACTGCCTCGGTGACTTTTGGATGGCAATGACCAAGGGTGGTAACATAAATACCGGAAGAAAAATCAAGATAAGTGTTGCCGTCCACATCGGTCAGAGTGCAGCCGTAACCCTTTTCAAACACGACTGGGAAAAGCTTAACCTGGCCGGAATACCCCTTCATAATTTTCGATGCACGCCCATGCAACGCCTTGGATTTTTTCCCCGGGATTTCGTCCGTCACAAGGTGCGGCACATTTTTAAGATTAACCTTGGCCCAAGCAATATCATAACTCATGGCTCAACCTCCTGAATAGCGGTTAATTTACACAGGCGTTTAAAAAGGGTATGGGACATGCCCGGCGTGGTGATCCAAAAGTCAAAATCCTGCAACGCGCCGTACACGTTGCCCGCACAATCACCAACCTTGGTGAAATCGGCCAGCAAAATTTTACGGCGGGCGCGGCGCAGCATGATTCGTGCATCGCGAGCCGCGTCAGGATTCATGGCCAGGCAACGTCCACGCGCATCCACACCGTCGGCACCGAGAAACACCGTGTCGGCCTGAATGCTTTCCAAGATACCGTCCATCAATCCACCGCCAAGGTAGTAGAGCTCACGATGGTACTCGCCCCCCAGCAGGAACAAACGCACGTTTGTGAAGCGGCTGAATTCGCCGATCATGGCCACGGAATTGGTATAAACCGTAATCTTCCCGCAACCACCCAGACAGGAAGCCATATGAAATGTGGTGGAGCCATCGTTAATCAGAAGCACTTCGCCCGCCTTAACATTTCGAGCCGCGGCGCGACCGATAGCCTGCTTTAAATCGAAATGGTTGGCAACCCGTTGCTGATAGACCGCGTTCTGATTGCGGGCCACAGCAAAACATCCACCCAGCGTGCGCACAATGGCCCCGGCCTGCTCCAAGACATCCAAGTCACGACGAATCGTAAGCGGCGAAACCTTGAGCGCGCGCGCAAGTTCGTCCACACGCCACTCCCGCTCCACTGCCCGCAGACGATTCACAAGTTGTTGCTGACGGATTTCCGGTTTCATAAAATGTACTATTTGTTCATTTGCCACGAACTATATGATCATAAATACTAAATGTCAAACTAAATATATAACGACCGCGCTTGATTAGTGATCACGGCCGACTGGCTTGCGCCTGCCCTCTGGATCAGCCTTAAGTCGCAAAGCCATGACGGCTTCCGCCCCGAAACGCTGTTGAAGCCTGGCCAGTATCCCGGCGCGTTCGTAGCGTGCCAGTTCGTTCAACCAAACGGCGCTATCAACAAAGATCACCAACGTCTGGCGGTCGAGATACCCCGGGCGGGCATGGGTAGCTGCTCCCGGTCCGGCCAACTCCGGCCAAGCCTCCATGATTTGATCCAACAGGGCTGGTTGACGGCGGACATCAATACTCTTGAAAATATCCTTGACGATCCGCCCAACCGCGGTGCCGGGTTCTGCTGCAGGCGATTCCATATCCGGCAATTGGAACCGTTCGCGAGCAACCAGCCAACGCAACGGATCTTCACGTCGACACCGTGGATTTAGATATCGCCCCATGTTTAACTCAATCCTTTGATTATTTTCCGGCATACAGAATTCGGCGCAAAAATTCAGCCCGCCTCCGGTGGCACCATCGGCGGCCATGCCCCGCACCGGGATCCCGCATTCTCACCCCTGGTGCCTGCATTCTATCGCTGAAATAGTTGCACTCCTTTAACCCGATTATTAGTCCGCCCAGGCCGGCACCGCCCTCCAAGCCTGTTGCATGTTTTGCCGGAGCGAGCGGTAATCGGGGCACTGGTTTTCAACCAGGCGCCAGAAGCTCTCCGCATGGTTCATCTCCCGGGTGTGACAAAGTTCATGGATCATGACGTAACGAACGAGCGCGGGGTCCAGAAACAGGAGCTTGGCATTCAGGCTTACCGATTTGCGCCGCGAACAACTTCCCCAGCGCGTGCGCTGGCGTCGCATAGTGGCGTGGTTAAAGTCCAAGCCGGTCTCCCGGCTGACCGTTTGAAGCATGGCCACTAAATATTTACGCCCTTGACACAGCCACCAGCGATGCAACGCGGCGCGGCAGGCAGTTGGCTGGCCCACGTTGCCGCGCAACCGGAGTATTTCCCCGCCGGATTCGCGCGCCATCACCCGTTTCATTTGTTCCGGATGCATTTCAACCCGCCAGGCGCGCGGTATCGCCGGGAAAACAATACGATCCGGAACCTGCCAGGCCGAAATTGGCGGAAACTGCCCACGCCACGTCACAACCCGTTCCAAAGCGGATCGGATCCATTGCTGTTTTCTTTCGAGAGCCGGCGCAATCCTGGAGCGACTGCAGCCGCTCGGCAAAACGATTTCAAGACCCCGTTGCGGCGTCACTCGTAGCCGAATGCAGCGCGCACGCCTACTCTCACGGACAGTGTATTCAAACAGGGCTGCATTCATCTGTATGCGCCAATCCACACTAAACGTAATTCCAATTCGTTAGAGCGTATCACATTTCAATTGGACTATACAAAGCATAAACATGTAATGGGCGTGTTAATTTTGACGTTTTTTGCTTGCTTGGCACGGGTCCGCGAGGATAATAGCTCCAGTGGATAAACGCTCGCCGTAATTAACCAGCACATGTTTTCGCAATGATAACGCCGCTGTCAATGAATATGTGGCTGGCGATTGTCGGCGGCGCGTTTTTGGCGCTCTGGCTGGTTCTGCACGTCCTGGTCCGACTCCGCTTGTTTTCGCAGAACGCAGCCCAAGTCTTGCAACTAGCAGTCATCGTGCTGATTTGCGAAGCAGTCCGCACTAAAATCCCCCTGCCCGTATTCCTGATGCCGTGGCTGAAAGGCCTTGAACTGGCATTGCTGGCCCTGCTCACGGTACAGGTTGTTGTCAAGCTTTACATCGGGCAATACCTGGAGCAGCGGCGGCATGTATTTGTGGCCAGAATTATTCATGACCTGGCCACAGTTCTGATTTTTGCCATTTTTATTTTGTTTTTTCTGCGATTAGTGCTGAATGTAAACTTGGCCACAATATTGACACCCTCGGCCATACTGACGGCAATTATCGGACTTTCCATGCAGGATACCATCGGCAACTTCATTGCCGGCCTGATCATCCAGATCGAAAAGCCGTTTAATCTTGATGATTGGATTGAAATTGAAGGCCGGCGAGGCCAGGTGCGGGAAATTAACTGGCGCTATACCAAGATCGAGACCACCGATAAAATTTACATGATTATTCCAAACAACAAAATTTCGACGGAAAAAGTGATCAACTACAGCAAGCCCACCCCGGTGGTCAAAGAATTCATCAATATCGGCGTCAGTTACGACATTGCACCCGTCAAAGTCAAACAGGCCGTTATGGCCATTCTCAAGGCCAACCCGCATGTAATTTACAAAGAGCAAAGCGAGGTTTTACTCCATGAGTATGGCGAATCCAGCATTATTTACCGCATTGCCTATATGATTGGTGATCCCGGCACGCATCGCTACATCCGTGACGAAATTTATTCGGCCATCTGGTACCAGTTCAAAAAGCACACGATTGGAATCCCCTACCCAATCCGCACGGTAATAATGCAAGAGCCGTCAATCCAACCTGATATGGCCGAGTCCATCCGAGTACTCGGCAACCTGGCGCTGTTCACCGGCGTAAGCAAGGAAGGCTTGGATCATTTGGTCCGGTTCGGCCTGACCCACGCAATTGCGTCAGGGCACGTCGTAGTCAAGGAACAGGAGCCTGGCGAATCCATGTTCTTTATCCTCGACGGAGATTTTAACGTGACCAAGGATCAACGGCTTGCAACCGTTTTGCACAAAGGCGATTTTTTTGGGGAAATGTCGCTGCTGACCGGCGCAAAACGCACGGCCCAGGTCGTCGCCGCCACGCGCGGCACACTGCTGGAAATTGATCGCAGCGCCTTTAAAATTCTAATTGAAACTGAACCGGCCGTTTTACAACAGATCGAAGCCATCTTTGACGAGCGTTGCAAAACCAATGCCGCTGATTTATCGCGCGACAAGGCCACCGCAGAAG
>CAYYBV010000080.1:0-8642 GCA_964469675.1 uncultured Verrucomicrobiota bacterium | reverse complement strand
CGGGCGCACGCACCAGATCCGTCGGCATCTTGTTGCGATTGGCCACCCGATCCTTGGGGATCAGCAGTACGCAACCCGACGGGAGGTTAGCCCACAGGAGCGCACCATTCGGCGCCAGATGCTCCACGCCTATGAAATCGCCTTTCGCCATCCTATAACCGGGAAACCGGTTCACGCGAAGGCGCCCTTGCCGGAAGATTTTGCAGCGTGTTTGCGGAAATTCGGGCTGACCTAATTGAAGCGATGGATTTTTTTTTGCCCGGCGGGCAAACACTAGGCGGCCAAGGATCGGGCTGTTTACCAATCGTTATGATCCGTGAAATCAATCGGGCAGAGGTGGTTATTTCTGCCGAAAAACGATCCGGCCTTTGGAGAGATCGTAGGGCGAAATTTCGAGCGTAACTTTGTCACCAATGGAAATCTTGATAAAATGCTTGCGCATCTTGCCTGAAATATGCGCCAGGATTTCACCGCCGGTCTGAATCTTCACCCGATACATCGTTGCCGGCAGAACCTTGACCACAACCCCATCCGCA
Organism: uncultured Verrucomicrobiota bacterium; assembly: GCA_964469675.1. Taxonomy (GTDB): domain Bacteria; phylum Verrucomicrobiota; class Kiritimatiellia; order JAAZAB01; family JAAZAB01; genus VSJD01. The sequence goes on along the minus strand of CAYYBV010000080.1, from coordinate 8,106 downwards.
CGAATAACTTCTTCTTTTTGAATATTAGCATCTGCCATATAAAAACGTCCTCATTCGCATTGATTTCACCATGCGCTGGCTATACTGACAAAAAAACGTCCTGACACAAGCATAATTATTTATACCTAACAGCCCTGTCACCAAAAGACTGAATAAAACGCCCAGCCCCGTGAGATGAAAAGGTCAAAGCGGCATGATTTTCCTCGTTTTGAATGCTGGCCGCCAGATGCCAGCTTCCACTTTATTCAGGCTTGCATTCATTAGTGGCGTCGCCATAATTACCGCTAAATTTTTAAGGAACACTCCAATGGCACATACTAAACAGTCACTAGCCACGGCCGAAAGCATGGCCCACGGGCAGCGTGACATCGCCGTTTCAGAGTTTTTTTTAAAAAACCGCCATCTACTCGGTTTTGATAACCCACGCAAGGCGTTGCTCACGACTGTCAAGGAGGCCGTGGATAACTCGTTGGATGCCTGCGACGAAGCGGGCATTCTACCTGAAATCAGCGTGGAAATAATACAAACGGGTGCACGCCGATTCCGTGTCACCATCCTGGACAATGGACCCGGCATTGTCCGCAACCAGGTCCCAAAAATATTTGCCAAGTTGCTTTACGGCTCCAAGTTCCATCGCTTGCGCATGTCGCGTGGCCAACAGGGCATCGGCATCAGTGCGGCCGGCATGTACGGTCAGCTCACGACGGGCACATCCACGGTCATTCAATCCAAGATCAAGAGCAGCAAGATGGCTCATCATATTGAAGTGCAGATTGATACCCGGGCCAACAAGCCTACGATCCTTAAGGATCTGGAGTTGGATTGGCACCCCAAGTTTTTTGTGTCCGGTCCGGATGGCGCCCACCAGTTATGCAAGGAATATGCCCACGGCACCTGTGTATCCATCGAGATGGAGGCGGCCTATATCCGTGGCAAGCTTTCAGCGGATGAATATCTCAAACAATGCGCAATTGTCAACCCGCACCTTTGCCTGCATTACCGCATTGCCCTGCTGGAGTCAAACAGCGCGGCCAGTGGTGTGGCCACTGCGGACGTCAGTGGCCAACCAGCCCTAGCCGATACTTCCGCTGCGAAAAAAAACCCGGCCGACGCCGCCTGGATAACCTTTGAGCGTGGTACGCGCGATCTGCCGAAACAGCCGCTAGAAATAAAACCGCATCCCCACGGCGTCGAACTTGGCATGCTGATGCAAATGCTGAAGGATACCACAACCAAGACACTTAAATCCGCGCTGGTCAGTGATTTTTCGCGTGTCAGCGACCGCGCCGCTTTGGAAATTTGCCAGCGGGCGGCACTGGACCCCAAGGCGCGGCCGGCCCAAATCGCACACCGCGAAAGTGAGGCTCTTTTTAAGGCCATTGGCGAAGCCAGGCTGATGCGGCCGCCAACGGATTGCCTCTCACCCATTGGGGAGGAGCAGATTTTGGCGGGGCTCAAAAAAGAGATTGTGGCTGATTTTTATACCGCCGTTACGCGCAGCCCGGAAGTTTATCGCGGCAACCCGTTTCAGATCGAAGTCGGCATCGCCTACGCCAAGCCGGGTGAAAACGCGGAAACCAACACCGATGATCCTGCGCGGATACTGCGTTTTGCGAACAAGGTACCGCTACTTTACATGGGCGGCGCCTGCGCCATGATCAAGGCTGTAGGCGGTGTAAACTGGAAAAGTTACGGCTTGGCCCAGCCGCGCGATGCCGTGCCACTTGGCCCGGTCATCATCCTGATTCACATTGCCAGCGTGTGGGTGCCGTTCACCAGCGAAAGCAAAGAGGCCATCGCCCATTATCCTGAAATCATCCGCGAAATGACTTTCGCGCTCCAGGAATGCGGACGGCGGCTGGCCGTATTCCTGAGCCGGCGTCGCCGCCAGGCGGAGCTGGAGCGCAAAAAAAATTACATAGAGATGTATCTGCCTCATCTGGCGTTGGGCTTGCGCGAGATCCTGGCGCTTGACGCGAAGGAAGAAAAACTGGTTGTCACTAAGTTGCATAAAATGCTGGAGCGCACACACCTGGAAACGTGACCAACACTGTAGAGTATTGAACGTTGAGTGTGAATATATTCCGATTCCGGCACACAAGCCACAGTATGGCAAGGAATTACCATGGCAAAACTAAAACCAGAACCTGTAAAAGCAGCGCCGTCCGCTCCGGCGGCAGTGTCACGGAAATATGCCTCCGGGAAAATCGTTGCCGCTGCCCAGGATGTTTACACTGACATCGTCCGCAAAACCCTGCGGCCGACAATGCGCTTCCCGATCCGCTCGCTAAGCAACGTGAAATACGACCCCAAGAAGGGGCATTTTGAGATTCTCAAAAAGGTGGTCACGCGCACGCTTTCCTACAATACAGTCAAAACTTTTGCCCAATCCATGCGCCTGATGGCTACCACCAAAAAGGATATGCTGGACAAGGACGACACCGCGGGCAAACGCGAGATTTATTATAACAGCAAGAGTTGGGGCGAATGCCGGTTCGACGAACAGCCGGAATGTGACACCTTGCTGGATGACATGGAAGCCATGCTGGGCATAAACCGGGAACAGTTGGGCGTGATACCGGAAGAACACGGCGGCGAAGTTACCGGCCCGCTCACGGTAATTGACCGCGATCCGGGTACTGGTGGTGATATCAGGATTAACTGTGAAAAACTGGGCACCGGTGCGTGGAGCATCCCCTCGCAGGTCGAGCACCTCCGCTTTGAGAGCAAAGCCAAATTCATCCTGGCCATCGAAACGGCTTCTCTTTTTCAGCGCCTCGTCCACCATCGGTATTACGAGACGGCGGGCTGCATTCTGATTTCCATGAGCGGCGTGCCGACCCGCGCCTGCCGGCGGTTCATCCGGCGGCTGGCCGACGATCGAAAACTACCGGTGCTGGTATTCACCGACGGGGATCCATACGGTTACTGCAACATCTATCGCACGCTCAAAGTCGGGTCCGGCCAGGCGGCGCATATTAACCAGTTCTTCTGCGTGCCCCAGGCCCATTACCTGGGCGTCACGCCGCAGGACATCAAGGAATACAAGCTGGAGGACGCCACCCACCCGCTCGAGGAGAACGACATCAAACGCGCCAAAGACGCTTTAAAAAACGACCCGTTCATTAAGCATCATAAGGAATGGCAGGTGGCGCTCAACCAGATGCTAGCCATGGGGGTACGTATCGAACAGCAGGCCTTCGCCAAGCACGGACTAAACTACGTACTCGAAACATATCTGCCCACCAAGCTGAAGAAAGGCGACTTCCTGCCTTAAAGTTCCCTGACCACCATGGTCATGCTTTTCCAGTTCGACAAGCCACTCAAGGCGTCTACGCCATAGAGATTGTCCCGGCCCGCCAGCATGGCATACTTACTGGCGGTGGCAATATCGTAACCATCCAGCATGGCGCAGAGGAATCCGGCCACCGCACAATCGCCGGCACCGCAGGCATTTTTAATTCGGTCCGGATCAACGGCGCAAGCCGGGACCCAAAGGTTGCGATCGTTCCAGCTCTTGGTGGGCACTTTGAGAGCCGTTGTGGCATTCAAAATGCCGACATCTCCAGTCTGTAGATATGCCCCCCGATGACCGGCCTTGATCATTAGCACTTTCACGCCGTATGCCATAATCCGATCACCCAAGCTCGCTATCATGTCCTGCGGAACAGCATTGATGACATCGCCGGCGCCGGCCGCCGCCAACAGGCGCGCATAGCGCTTTGGCTCCATCATGAACATTACCTCCTCGAGGCTCGGTACAAAAATATCAACATGCGGCAGGACTGCGGCTAAAACAGCCTGCCAGTCGGCCTTGCCTGCCGGACTATCAGGGTCCGGCAGGGTCATATCCAGCGATGTCGCCACTCCCAGTTTATGAACCCTCTTAAACATCCGGAGCAATTCGGCGCCGCAATTTGCCAGCATGCGCTGCATCAGCGTGGGGTAACCGAAGTGAAACAGCCGACTCCGGGCAATGGCTGTAAAGTCAAGATCCGCCGTGCTCATCAAAGTATTACACCCGGGATCTTCGAGAAAAATCCGATCCGTACCAGGCGGTGCAATCACAATGCCATAAGCCGTTCCCGCCCGCGCGGTGCGCCGTATACCGTCGGTAACCCCATGGTCATGGAGCTTGCGCAGGACAATGTCGCCGAGTATGTCGTTACCGACCAGGCCCATAAGTCTGACGCGCTTGCCGAACTTCTGCATCGCCAGGCCGGTATTGGCCACCACCCCGCCCAGTGCCATGTTTAAACCGTCAACCTGAACCAGCTTGCCGGGCCGGAGCAGTTCGCCCAGCGGCGCCGGAACGCTTTGGCCAGAAAACCCAGGAGCGATGTCCATGCCAAGGTAACCCGCCACGACTGCATCATACCGAAACTGATGCCTGGAATTCATCGATGGTTGTATCCGCTTGTTTAACCTGCCTAAATTACATCAACTCCCAGTAAACGACAAAGGTCTTGCAGTGCCTCCGTGTTGTCCCCGTAGGAAAGGATGTAGTGCTGGCCGAAAACATTTTGAATAAAATCAGCAACCGGCCCGTCCAGTACAATTTCCAGGCTGGGCAATTGTGGGGCCGGGGGTGTCCAACCGGCTTCCTCCCATTTTCGCGGCGCCAGGGCCGTGCCGACGGCCAGATGCAGGCTGTAACGCTCGCCTGTGTAAGCCAGACGGCACAACGTAATTCTGCCGGTCTTGATTTTGGAGATGTTAAGCAGTCCTTCGTTTAACTTGCCGAAGGCGTTAGGCATGACGGTTACCGGACCGGCCACGATCTCGGAAGGCACATAATCCGGCACGCCCATCAGCATGCCGTTTTTGGTAAATTCATAGAACTCCAGATAGGCGGCCACCTGGCCGGTGACATAACGCGTCATCAATTGCGTCACCGCCCCCATCGTGTCGTTTTCCGGGATGGTGCAAACGTCATCCTCTTCGCCCAGCAGCATGAATACCGGCGCCGGCGGGAATTGCAGCAGCTTCTTGACGCCGTCCACATCGCACAGTGAAACTGCTTCGTAATTGCGCGCTTTAACTTTCGCCTTGACTGCCAGATAGAGCTCGACCGCCTGGCGGATTGTCAGGTCTGCCGCCGGCTTTTTGAATTTCCATCGCCGCTTGACACGTTGGACCAAATTGCTTACTTGTTTCCGATCCAGTTTTGCAATGTTCTGGACCATCTCCAGCATCTCAAACACTTCCACTTCCGGACCGATCTTGGAGCGCAGCGACACACCGTCATGGAGGGTGGCATAGAGATTCATGTCCCGGTAGCCCATCATGCCAATACGGGCGCCGCGCAGCCGCGTAGAGGCTTGCGCCGCCCGCGCAAAGTTTATGATTTTTTTTAAATCGGTGGGCACGCCGAGATAATTGACGATATATTTGAATCGGAACCCCATGTCCTGCATGGTTTTCCGCAGGGCCGTGGTACCAGCCTGGTCGGCAGTGGTTATCCACCGGTTGCCTTCCTTCCAGCCCGTCAACCCCCATAGCAGCATTGGTTTATGTTTAAAACGGTCAATTACCGTCATGACCGCATGGGATGGAATCCACCCGGCCAGGCATACAACGAGCAGATCAAAATCAGCTTTTGCCAGTTCGGCCCCGGCACGTTCAGCGTCCCGCCCGGCCGGATCATCACTGACCGGATCGGTCGGGAATATTTCCAGTCCCTGCTCAACTAGCTGTTTCTGTGCTGTGTGACACTTGCGCCAAATGATTGCCTGCGGCGTATTGATTTCGCCAAACCCGACAAACCCCGCGCGTATTTTTGGCAGCTGCACAACTTAATCCTCCTGTTTGTTAATCAGACACATTCCAGGCACGCCGGTGGACAGCGTTGCCGTCAGCCTCCCCCTGCCAGTCCCGTCGCAATCTTCACCTATCATCCCATTTTTGGAAAACTAAACGGAAAACAATCTAAATATAGCATTGCGCGCATCGGGGTGATAGCGGAAAGACGCACAATAACACGCCCCCTCCCCGGATGCTTGGGCCTTATTTCACATAATGCATTGACCATTGTCGGCGCGTAAAAAACACAAGCAAAAGCAGGCACACTGCCCAGCAAGGCAGCATTGACCAGCGCAGCCCAATCAATGGCTCTGCCAGCCGGATGACGACGAACATTGCCATCATGGCGATAATGGCAATCGGCATCTGCCGACACATGGTCCGCAGGCTATGGCGCGACTCATAAACCGCAATAATGCTTACCATCGGAAAGACCGTCATAAAGCCCTGTAGTTGTTTCTTAAGAATCAGCACCAGCAGTATGACGGCAACAATGATGGGTAGCTTGATCCAGAGCGGCAAAGGCGTGCGATAGCCAGGTTCGTCCTGATGCGGCAGGCGGCTTTGAACCCATAGCACCAGAGGCAAGAGCAGGCACAGGCTGATCGCGAAGGCAGATCCTGATGCCGGAATTATCCGCAGCAGCGCCATGGCGATCAAACAGTAGGCCAGCGTCATGATGGCGATGGCCGGCACAATCGGCCATCGCCGGTTCTGGTGCAGGATACGCACCCCGTGCATGAACATGAACCATAAGGCTAATCCGGTAACATTAACCGCGTTAATCGGCTGGCCCACGGCAATGGCCGCCATCGTAAACGGCACCGGAAGGGAAATGATCAGGGCCTTCCATTTCGGGTGATAGAGGTAGGCAATTGCCAAGGATTGAAGCGCAACGGCCAGCAGTAGCATCCAGTCCCAGAATTCGAAGTGAAAATTCATATTCGGCAGCAGTCCGCTGTCCCGGTCAATTCCCGATAGCGGCGGTAGGACGCGTCATACAGACCATGATGGGCCGGGTCGGGTGTAAAAATATTTCCTATGCGATACCAAGCAGCGCTCGTTTCCGCCAGTGACGCAAACGCGCCGGCACCCCAGGCGGAAAGCATGGCAGCGCCCAGCACGGCGGACTCGGTAACTGCAGGTCGCTCAACGCATTGGCCGGTAACATCCGCCTTCATTTGCAGCCATAATTCATTTTTGGCCCCGCCGCCAATACACCGGATTTTTTCAATGGCAAACCCATTTTGACAAATCAATTCTATGTTTTCGCGCAAACTAAATGACAAGGCCTCCAGTATGGAGCGGTACAGATCGGCACGTTTGTGCTGAAGCGTCAAATTATGAAACCCCCCGCGCATGCCCGCATTGGGCAACGGCGAGATCATGCCGTCAAAATGTGGCACCATATTTATGCCCCGGCTGCCAATTGGTACGGTAGTGGCCTCCGCGTTCAAAATTTCAAAACTGGCGCCACCTGCGCATTCCTGGCGGAACCAGTCCAGGACCACGCCGGCTGTTTTGGCATAGCCCAGCACAAAGCAATATGGCTCAATGGGAAAAATGCCGCCGCACAGTCCACGGGGCATAGGCACCGGCAGATTTTTCGTCAAGGTAACCACGGCAAGACAGGTGCCGCTGGTTTCCGTCAGGATACCGGGATGGCAATTACCGGCACCAATAGCGCCAGCATACTGGTCGTTCGTACCACTCACCAGGAGCGTTTCCGGTGAAAGGCCCCATGCTTGTGCTATAAGTTTCGATATTTTTCCGATTGGCGTTCCGGGAACCAAGACTTTGGCAAGCTGGCCCGAATCAATCCCGGCCGCCTTCAGCATGTCCGGATCATACTTGTTTTTCAAGGATGTTATTAGGCCGGTTGAGCTGGCCGTTTGGATGTCGGTTGCCGCAATGCCGGTCAAACGATAGGCAATATAATCGGGCAATAAAAGGAAACGGCTGGCCCGGCGCATAATTTCAGGGCGATTCTCCTTTAACCACCTGATTTTGGCAATCGTCGCGATCGTGTTGACGGAAATTTTGCGGCCGGTGCTCGCTTGCACGGCGGCACTCAACTCTTCAGCCTGCCGGCCGGCTCGGCTGTCATACCAGATAATGGCCGGATGCAGCGGGCGATCCTGTTCATCCAGACTGACGAACGTTTGCCCCTGTGAAACAACGGCCATGCATCCAACCGGTGTACCAGCCGCGTTTATTGCCTGGATAACCGCCGTACGGGCCGCCTGATAAATCTCTTCGATCTCAACTTCCACATGACCGGGCTCCGGCACACGCGGAGTAAAT
>CAYYBV010000079.1:7200-8654 GCA_964469675.1 uncultured Verrucomicrobiota bacterium | reverse complement strand
GGGCCCCGCTGTGCACGGCGCAAAACCTGCAGTTACGTGTGCACGTGTCGCCCAGGATCATGACCGTTGCCGTGCCCCGGTTATAACACTCCAATTTATTTGGGCAGCGCGCTTCTTCACAGACTGTGTTTAGACCGTTTGTGCGCAAGGTTGCGTGCACTTTGCTAAAATGACCGTCCGATCGCAGGCGGACCCGAATCCAGGGCGGCAAACGTTGCGTCACCGTTCGCGGATGAATGTGGGATGGATTTGTCATTATGTAGTTATGTATTGGGTTTTTATTTGCATCGCCGATAAAGCGGTGATTACGCCACAAACATACATGGCCAACGCCATAATGCCAAATCAAATTCGACCTAGCAAAAAATTTATGCCGGATGAACAAGCAATCCGGTGAAAACAAGTGTTGGTTGCTGACAAAGTCAATTGACAGTTCGGTGTCGTTATGCGAAATTAAATTCAGTTGGCTTAAAAAAATTGGATACTGTGCTTTCGATTGCATCTTAAAGGAGCGGACAGATGTTTAAGCGCATTGCCATCATCGGGCTTGGGCTCATGGGGGGGTCGCTGGGACTGGCCATCAGGCAGAAAGGTCTGGCCAAGGTCGTAGCCGGTTTCGCGCGCCGCGCTGAAACACGTGATTTAAGCCTGGAGCTGGGGATCGTGGACCAGGTCTTTGCGCATCCTGCAGACGCCGTGCAAGGCGCCGACCTAGCGGTCTTCTGCACCTCAGTGAGCTCTATCCCGGAATTAATCAGTGTGTGCCATACCCGACTGGCCGCTGATGGCGTCATGACCGATATCGGCAGCTGCAAGGTTGAGATTGTCAAGCGCGTAGAGGGCTTGTTCCCACGCGGAATGGTGCCGTTTATCGGCAGCCACCCGATTGCCGGCTCCGAACTACAAGGGATTGAGGCAGCTTCGGCCACACTTTACCATGAAGCGCTCGTGGCGCTGACGCCCACACGCCGGACAGCGCCGATAGCCAGATGCCAGGTTGCGCGTTTTTGGCAGGGCTTGGATGCACGTGTGCGGACCCTGTCGCCGCAGGCCCACGACCATCTGCTGGCAAAAACAAGTCATCTGCCGCACTTGGTGGCGGCTTTACTGGCTACCTGTGTGGGCCGTAACCAACCGGGCAGGGTAGGGCCGTTCTGTGGCACCGGTTTTTTCGACACCACGCGCATTGCGGAGGGCGATCCCCAGTTATGGCGGGATATCATCCGTGCCAACCAGTCTGCGATACAGAATGTACTCATGGCGTTTTCCAAAGAAGCGGATCATTTGTTGGATATTCTAAAAAGTGGCGACTTGGACGTGCTGGATAAATTTTTGCAAACAAGCCGGGAATGTCGGCGTGCGTTGACCCGCAGCCAGAAAACTACATCGTGAATACGATCCATAATGTGACCATCCACCCCTGTCGCGTGTTGACTGGCACCGTCTGTGTGCCG
>CAYYBV010000079.1:6549-7190 GCA_964469675.1 uncultured Verrucomicrobiota bacterium | reverse complement strand
ACCTGGAAATGCTGGAAAAGTATTTGCAAACAAGCCGGGACCGGCGCCGCGCATTGACCCGGAGTCAAGGGACTGCTTCATGAACATTGCCGATAATGTGACCATTTATCCTTGCCGCGCACTTGCCGGTACGTTGAGTGTCCCGGGAGACAAAAGTATTTCACACCGGGTAGCAATGCTCTCGGCGTTGACTATTGGGCGTTCGCATTTGGCGGGATTTCTGCGAAGTGAAGATTGCCTGAACACGCTGAAAGCCATGCAGTGCCTAGGCGCGCAGATCGCGATAACACCGGAATACATCCGCGTCACCGGCCGCCCCTGGGTCTGTCCCAGCCAGCCCTTGGACATGGGCAATTCGGGGACTGGCCTGCGGCTTCTTTCGGGACTCCTGGCCGCCCGGCCATGGACCACGGAATTAACCGGCGACCAATCGTTGCGCTCACGCCCCATGCAGCGCATTCAAGTGCCACTGGAAAAAATGGGCGCCCGGGTCAAACTGCTGGGGGAGGGGAATTGTGCGCCCATCCGTATCACCGGTGGCGCCTTGCGGGGAATTGATTACCCCATGCCCATTGCCTCCGCGCAGGTCAAATCCTGTGTCATGCTGGCGGCTATTTTTGCGGAAGGGGAAACGTGTATTA
>CAYYBV010000079.1:0-6539 GCA_964469675.1 uncultured Verrucomicrobiota bacterium | reverse complement strand
ATCATACCGAACGCGCGTTCCAAATGTTGGGGATCCCATTGCGGACGGAAGGCAACCGGATTATAATCAATGGCTGTGGCTCGCGCGAGCCGGATCTGCAGGCCAGAAACTGGAACGTGCCCGGTGATTTTTCATCAGCTGCCTTCTGGCTGGTGGCAGGCGCTGTTTTGGGGACGGAAGTGACTATCCGGAATGTGGGCTTGAATCCACGCCGAACTGCCTTGCTGGACGTATTAAAGCGCATGGGCGCGGATCTAACCGTAATATCTGAACCAACCGTTTCCGCTGTGGAGCCGTCCGGCGTCATAACCATTCATGGCTCCGACCTGCACGGTACCGAAATTGGCGGCGGCGCCATTCCTAACCTGATTGACGAGCTGCCCATTGCGGCTGTAGCCGGTGCCCTGGCACACGGAACAACGATTATCCGGGATGCGCACGAACTGCGCGTCAAGGAATCCGATCGCATTGCCTGCATGGTTGCCAACCTGCAAGCCATGGGCATTCCGGTCAATGAGCGCGATGACGGGATGATCATAAGTGGCGGTGCCAAGGTGCGCGGCAACGTAGAAATTGACTGTTATGGCGATCATCGTGTGGCGATGGCCATGGCCATTCTGGCGCTACGCGCCTCGGCCCCCGTGCGCATACGTGGAGTTGACTGCGTAAACACCTCGTACCCGGAATTCTGGCATCATCTTGAATTATTGGGAGCACATGTCCAATTTAATAATAGCCATTGATGGACCTTCTGCATCCGGAAAATCAACGGTCAGCCACAATGTGGCCAAGCAGTTGGGTTATATACATGTGGATTCGGGATCCATCTATCGTGCGCTGACTTGGCAGGTTATCCGTGATGGTTTAGATGTGGATTCGCCGGCAACGATTATCCGGCATCTGCCATCGGTGGCCCTGTGTTTTTTGGTGAAGGACGGTGCGGTCCATTTGACAATTAACAATGTTGACCCCGGATTGGCCATCCGGTCTTGCGCGGTCCAGGAAAAAGTCAGCGCCATAGCCGCCATTCCAGAGGTGCGAGCATGGGTGGGGGAACACTTGCGCTCCCTGACGAGTTTGGGCGGATTGGTTGTCGAAGGACGTGATATCGGCACCGTGGTGTTTCCGGACGCAACCTACAAGTTTTATCTTGATGCTGACCCCGATGAACGTGCCCGGCGGCGGCACGATGAGCAGCAGGATCAGTTTAAAACACAGACGGATCCTGCTGAAATAAAACGCGCGCTTCTACGGCGTGATGCGTTTGACCAGTCACGCTCGACAGCGCCTTTAGCCATGGCCCCCGATGCCGTGCGCATTGAAACCACGCATATGACCATTGCGAACGTGGTTGCGCAGATTACTTCGATTATCCATGCCGGTTTTGAGCACCATCCGCCCAATGCTGTGAAACATTACGGTTTCAAGCCTTTTGTTTACCATGTATCCCGCTTGTTTTTTTTGTGCTATCTTTGGCTTTTTCATCGATATGTGACACACAACCGCAAGTACATTCCCAGTAAAGGCGGCTGCATCTTGGTTTCCAACCATGCAAGTTTTCTGGATCCGATCGCAGTTTGTTGCAATATTTGGAATCGGCACATTTATTTTCTGGCCCGCAACACCTTGTTTAAACAGTCACGTTTCATGAAGTGGTGGGCGATATCGGTCGGCACCCTGCCCATCGACCGTACCCGTGGTGACATTCGCGCCCTTAAAGCAGCCATCAACTTGGTGCGGCAAGGCAATATACTCTGCCTTTTCCCGGAAGGTACCCGCACGCGGGATGGGCACCTCCAGCCGGTCAAGGCCGGGATAGGGTTTCTGATTGACAAGGCGGGGGTGCCGGTCGTACCGGCATATGTGAGCGGGACTTTTGATGCATTTCCTCGGGACGCGCACCGGATCAAGTTTCATAAAATCACGACTTATTTTGGTAAGCCCATAATGCCGGCAGATTGCGCCCTGTTTATTGATGATCCGGAGCGACACCAGAAAATTGCCAACTTGATCATGGAGCGAATTGCTTCGCTGGATCCAGCCCGACGATCAAGTTCAAACGATTTCACATAATGAAGGCGTGATTAGCGCCAATATCCAAGTCTTGTAGCTTGCCCGCGTTTCTGTTATTTTGCAATAAATGAACCCAAAAATCTGCATTTGGCCATCCTTATTGGCCGGCGACTTCGGCCGGTTGGAAGAATCGGCGCTCCAAGCACAGGCGGCCGGGGCTGACGCATTGCATCTGGATATCATGGATGGACATTTCGTGCCAAACTTGAGCATGGGCCCGGATGTGGTAAAGATGGCGCGCCGCTGCCTAACGATCCCTTTAAGTGTGCACCTTATGCTTTCACGGCCCGACAAGTTTGCGGAGGTGTTTATCAAGGCCGGCGCCACGACACTTACGATTCACATTGAATCCGCATGTGATGTTCCGAGCACGCTCCGGCACATTCGCGCGCTGGGTGCGAGTCCCGGATTGGCGCTCAATCCCGAAACGCCGTTCGAGGCGATAGCACCGTTGCTTGGCGAGGTGGATCAGGTACTTTGCATGACCGTTCATCCTGGTTTTGGCGGCCAGAAATTTATGCCGGAAGTTTTACCGAAAATCGCCACTATCCGCCACGCCGCGCAACCGCGACAAGCAGGGAGGGGTAATTTGGACATTATCGTGGATGGCGGCGTTGACCTGAATACCGTAAAATGCGTGGCGGAGGCCGGCGCCAATATCATGGTGGCCGGAAGCGCGTTATATAAATCAAAAAACATGGCACAGGATCTGCGGCAAATGCGAAAAATTGCGCGCGGAGTGTTCGGCAAGAACACAACCTGATGATTGCCGATGGTTAGTGTTTGATGGTTAAAAAATATTTATTTTTAAAACCATCCCCATTTGGCCACAACCTGTTAATCGTGAATCATTCACCATGAACCATTCCTCGCTGGCCGCTTCAGAATCGCTTGCCCATATTCGTAATTTTTGTATTATCGCGCACATTGACCACGGTAAATCCACGCTGGCCGACCGCATGCTGCAGTTGACGCATACTGTTGATGAACGTGATTTTCGTGACCAGGTTCTTGACAGTATGGATCTTGAGCGCGAGCGGGGCATTACCATCAAGTGTCATCCCGTCACCATGAATTACCACGCGGCAGACGGCCAGACGTACGATTTCAACCTGCTGGATACGCCCGGCCATGTGGATTTTACCTACGAAGTATCGAGGAGCATGGCGGCCTGTGATGGCGCCTTGCTGCTTGTAGATGCCGCGCAAGGCGTAGAAGCGCAGACTGTGGCCAATGCCTATCTGGCTATGGAAGCCAATTTGACTATTATTCCCGTAATAAACAAAATTGATCTACCCACAGCCGACGTCGCAACCGTCACCAAGCAAATCGAGGATATTTTGGGGCTTGTGGTGGAACCGGGCAGCCTGATCAGCGCCAAGACGGGGCAGGGGGTGCCGGCCCTGATGGAAATGATCAGGCGGCAGGTCCCACCACCGAAAACGGAGACGGGTGTCGGGACAAGGGTATTGATTTTTGATTCAATCTATGACGCTTACCGCGGCGTTATGCCATATGTGCGCGTCAAGGATGGCCGTCTGAAAACCGGGGATCGTATTCGCTTTATGGGCACCGGTTATACAAGCGAGATCAAGGAAGTTGGTATGTTTTGCCCAAAACCCACGCCGGTGGCCTTTCTGAATGCCGGTCAAGTCGGGTATATCGTAGGCACGATCAAGGAGCCCCGTGATATTCTCATCGGCGACACGATTACAACCCAGGAGCGGCCTGCAAAATCGCCTTTGCCTGGTTTTAAGCTTGTCCTACCTATGGTGTTCAGCGGGGTTTACCCGGTCAATACGTCGGACCTGGAGAAACTGAAAGCCAGTCTCGATCGTCTCAGTCTGAACGACAGTGCATTCACATATCAGCCTGAGTCATCCGTGGCGCTGGGTTTCGGGTTTCGTTGCGGGTTTCTCGGCCTTTTGCACATGGAAATCGTCCAGGAGCGCTTGCGCCGCGAGCACGGCGTGGACATTATAAGCACTTACCCGTCGGTAATCTATAATGTATTTTTGAATAACGGGGAAATGGTCAAAATTGACAACCCCGTGCACATGCCCGACCTCACGCGGATTGACCATATTGAGGAGCCCATGATCCGCGCATTTATTATCTGCCAAAACGAGCATATCAATGACATAATGAAATTGATTATGGATCGGCGCGGCACGGTGGAAAAAACGGATTCGCTGGACACACGGCGGGTCATGTTGACCTGTTCGATGCCGCTAAATGAAATCCTGGTGGACTTCTACGATTTTCTTAAAAGTATTTCGCACGGATATGCCTCCATGGATTACGAGCACCAAGGGCACATGGCCAGTGATTTGGTGCGCCTGGATATTTTGCTCAATGGCGAAAGCGTGGACGCATTTTCCTGTTTGATTCACCGATCCAAGGCGGCGAGTCGTGGTCGGCAGATGTGCGCAGCGTTGAAGGACGTTATCCCGTCACATTTGTTCGCCATCCCCGTGCAGGCGGCGATTGGCAAGACAATTATCGCCCGCGAAACCATCAAGGCGTTACGCAAGGATGTGACGGCCAAATGCTATGGTGGTGACATTTCCCGTAAGCGCAAGCTTCTGGAACGCCAGAAAGAAGGCAAGAAACGCATGAAACTGGTTGGCAAAGTAAATGTGCCGCAAGAAGCTTTTATTTCGGTGCTCAAATCAAACACTTAACCTGAATCCAGGTTAAACGGCAAGGAATATGGTATGAATTTTTTGGAACGCAGGCGGGCACGGCGCACCTTATTACACTTGATTAAAGAAGCACGGCACGCCCGCAATTTGCGGGAAGACGTGGCCGCAAGCGATGCTTTGGCCCGGCTGGACACCGGCATTCAAGTGGTTCGAGACGTGCTTAAAACCTGCGCTTGGTCAAAAGCTGAATCGGTGGCCACAGAACTTGACGCCCGTATCAAGGCACTTATGCCAGAACGCCCTTGGGCCTGGTTGCGCGAGAATCTTGAAATTATTGTAGTAGCCCTGGCTGTGGCCATGGCTTTTCGCACCTATTTTATACAGCCTTTCAAAATCCCGACATCCTCCATGTATCCTACGCTTTGCGGCATTCATTACGCGGCACAGGATAAAGCAGACTGGTTTGACCGAACGCCCTTGCGGGTGCTCAAATGGGCGCTTTTCGGCGCGTGGTACATTGAAATCAGGGCGCAAACTTCCGGTATGGTGCAAATCGTGAAAACAGGCCCGGATCGCCTGTTCATTGTCAACGGACAAGTCCACCGGGCTTTTGAGCATATGACCGATCATGTATCCGATGGCGACATGGTTGGGCAGGGACAACTGCTGTCCTCCGGCGCACGAATTGCCGGAGATCACATTTTTGTCAACAAGATGAAATGGCATTTTCAGAGACCGCAACGCGGTGAAATTATGGTATTCAAGACCAACGGTATTGAACATCCGCAAATCAAACAGAACGAACATTATGTTAAGCGCATGGTCGGGCTACCGGGTGAAATCATTGGTATCGAGACACCTTATCTTTACATTAACGGGCAAATCATGTCGCACCCTTCAAGCATTGCCAGGATTGAGGCGGCCAAGTCCGGGTATGACGGCTATCAGCAAACAGGCGCATACCTGGCCAGCAAAAATAACCGCGTACAATTGGCCAACGATCAGTTTTTCGCATGTGGGGATAATCAACGCAACAGTTTAGATAGCCGTTATTGGGGCCCGGTACAACGTGCCAATCTGGTTGGCCCGGCTTTTTTTGTCTATTGGCCATTATCGCGCCGTTGGGGACTGGCAAAATGAAGACGAAACGCGGTTGCGGTCAAACAAGTATATTTGACAACTAAATTAATGTTTTTCGCTTACAACGCCTATATCTTTGTTGAATCTTAGGCACATTTTGGTTGGGTAGGGGGCAGCGCTGAATTGCCTGCCAAAATATCAGCAATATAGCCGATTTTAAACGCAAATGCGGGTATCACGGAAAAAGGGGTTATTTTTATGAAGATAACATCTGTATCGGTTGCGGTTATAATCACGTGGATGATCGGTGGCCTGCCGATCATGGCGGCAACGCTATCGTCCTCGGATTCCCGTGATACGCTGTTTACCCAGCAAAGCCTTGACCATCTTAGTATCGGCGGGATATTTGAGGTGCTAAAAAGGGATATGCAATACGACAATGGCGCAAAAACCAAGCTGGAAGCTTATAACTATTATGGGTATGTGGGATATGATTTTTTGCGGTGGCTGACAATTTTCGGCACCTTGGGCGGGTGCCAGGCCAAATCAACCGAATACGATACGCTTGGTAGCGCCAAGGTCAAGTGGTCAGCCGGCGTTAATCTTAAGATATGGCATATTGATATATCTGATCCGTCATGGCTGGCCGGGCGGTGCAGTATTCGGGCCACGGGTGAATTTTCGCGATACCAGTCAGGCAACTCGGATACAACCAAATTGCAATGGCAGGATATCTATGCA
>CAYYBV010000078.1:5879-8719 GCA_964469675.1 uncultured Verrucomicrobiota bacterium | reverse complement strand
TCAAATATTTTACATTTTTCCATAACCCGGCGGGACATCCTCGAAGCCGCGCCACGCAAACCAGTGGGTCAGGTTCAGGAAGACGCGCTTATCAATCATCAGAATACTACCCCGGCAGCTGCGTATTAATTGTGCCTGTCCCAATTTTTCCCCTGAATGGTCAAGATTAATGATGCAACACGATCATGCACCGGCCCAGCGCGGCACAATTTTCCACATCTCCCTTAACTGCTTGTCATACTTAAGATATTGTGAGCAATGGCGCGCTAAAAGCTGCCAATACCGTTTGGTATGATTCATTTCTTTCACATGACAAAGTTCGTGGATCATGACGTATTCAACGATATGCTGGGGCAGGAAAAGCAGCTTTGCGTTGAGTGTAATTGTGCCATGCGGCGAGCAGCTTGCCCAACGGGTTTTCTGCCGTTTTATAAAACAACGTTTATAACGTAAGCCTATTTCACAACTTATCGCATGAAGGCGCGGCGCTAAATTTGCCCGTGTTTGTCTGATAAGCCACCGTGCAAGCGCAGCACGGCAAGCCTGCTGATCTTGAACAGCGCCATAAATCAGCAGCCTGTCTGCGCCTATTTCCCGCACGGCCACCCAATCGACCTTGGTCTCTTTTACAGTCACATGCCACACAGAACCAATAGCAGGCAGTGCTATTTTATAGGGCAGCTTCCATCCAGGTTCAGGTTCGAAGAACTTCCGATTCCTTTCTGCGCGATCCAACGCCTCCCGAACCCAGTGTTTTTTTCGCTTCAGGAGCTCAGGCACTTTCTTTTGATCATAGCCCTGCGGGACGATAACCTCCAGTCCCTGCTTCATCGTCACCTTAAGACGAATATTGCGGGCCTTCGGGCTTACACGAATCTGATACTTAAAAAGCGCATCAGGCATCGGTTTTTGCCTTGTAATTGGCTTTCCGCAGCAGTTTAATGCATCGGGCCACAAAATCCTTATCCCGCGCATGCAACCCTGCTGCATTATATTCCTTAGCAAGCACCATGGTAAATGCCCGGAAGAGTTCAATATCCACATGCTCCTGCTCGGGCCAGCCGGGAAACAGAATTTCATCCGCTTTTTTAATCAGCGCTGCCGCGATGGTATCGGCTTCTTCTTGAGAAAGCCCTGCGGCGCGCTCCAGAGCAGCCCTTGACATGCTTTCAACCACAGGCCGCTGTGATTCCTGAATTAACGCAATCGTTTCCTTTGCCAGCTCATCAAACTCTTTAAGTAAGGCAAGCCCCGCAAGCGTGCCGTTGCGCTTTTGCTGCACAATGCGCTTAAGCCGTTCGCTTAACGGCTGCACATCCGCATCCTCGCCCAGCCGAATCTGCAACTCAGAGGCCAGCATGGCTTCTATATCCAGCGCCTTGGCATCCGGCGGCTTATCCTTGATCTTCGTAAGATAATCCTCGTCAAGCACATAGGTGGGCAAATCATGTTTAATCTGATCCACATCCACATGTTTCCGGATGAGGTTTCGCGTTTTTGCGCCGTCTGCCGGATCGGTTTCAAACCGCATGCTGGCCGACAGATGGAAAGCCTTCACATAGTAAATCCATAATCTGCTCAGCCAAAGATACTGCGGTTCATGGTCCACCAGAAACTTGTCCGGATGCAGGGTTTCCCACAACAGGCTCAGGTTCCGGTAGCCCAGCTCGAATTTTTCCCGTTTGGGCTCGTTGGTATTGAGCCATGAAAGAATCTGCATAATAGTTTCACGGTCGCCCGCCCTGGGAAAATCGGCAAACAGCTCCATCTGCCACTGCATTTCGATTTTGAATTGCTCGCGCAATCGGGTAAACGGAAACGCCACTTCGCCCAGTTCGTTTTTATCGAAGTTCAGGGCCTGCTCAAGTTTATCAAACAAGCCATAGTAATCCATGATGACACCGTACTGCTTCAGGTCGTTATACGGCCGGTTTACCCGCGCAATGGCCTGTAACAGCGTATGGTCGCGGATGCCCTTGTCCAGATACATGGTCTCAAGAATAGGCGCGTCAAACCCCGTCAACAGCATATCGCATACAATCAGTATTTCCACCGTGCGCCAGCGATTATCCGGTTTTGCCTGCTCCGCCACATCCTGCGGTTTTTCCTTTTTAAACTCGTCGATGGCCTTTTTCCGGATGGCATCACCCAGATAATACGCCTTCACCTGTTCAGGATCATTTTTTGGATCTTCCGAATAGACAGGAAGCGTCACTTCCGCACCCAGCAGTCCGTCCAGCGCTTTCTTGTAAAGGGCGCAGGTTGCCTTGTCGTAACACACCAGCATGGCCTTAAATTTATTGGGCTGAACCCGCTCGGTATAATCGCGGGCAATATCTTCGGCAATCTTAGCGATACGATCCGGATGCTTGATGATGACTTCCAGTTTGGCATTCTCCGTCTTGAGCTGCTCGCGCTCGCCCTGCGGAAGCTTTGCAAACTCTTTTTCAAACGCTTCGTCGAGATCTTTGCCCCAAATGGACCAATCCGTTACCCTCGGCTCAAAATGAATCGGTTTTGTCGCGCCGTCGCGAATGGCGTCGGCAATCGAATACCGGCCACCCGGCTGCATATACCTTTCAAACAGCTCATTGCCGGAATCGTCTTTGCCCAGAATCCGGCCAAAGGCGATATGCGTGCGGTGTCCGGTATCTGCATTATCAATCGGCGTGCCGGTAAAGCCAAAGAGAGACGCCTCGGGCAGTGTCGCCCGCATCCATTTCCCGAAGTCGCCTTCCTGTGAGCGGTGCGCCTCGTCGATTAGAGCGATAACATTGCGGCGCGGCACAGCAAATTTTTCATGCCCGCTGAACTTATGCATAATGGTGACAATAATGCCG
>CAYYBV010000078.1:0-5869 GCA_964469675.1 uncultured Verrucomicrobiota bacterium | reverse complement strand
CGCGATAACCGTCGCCATCCGACAACAGGCCTATTAAATCAGTCCGAGACTCGGCAATTTTACAAGTCTCGGTATTCGTGCGCACAAACTGCCCAAACATTTGATCCTGCAACTGGTCGCGGTCGATCACCACCAGAATGGTTGGCTGCTCCAGTTTCTGATGATGCCAAAGCTTCTTGGCGGCAAAAAGAATGGTGAGGCTTTTACCGCTGCCCTGCGTATGCCAGACAAGGCCGCGCCGCCATTCCTGAGCGCGTTCCAGGTCAAGGGAGCGCCGCACGATTTCATTGGCTGCGGCAAACTGCTGATACCGCGCCACCTTTTTTACCGGACGGCCTTCCTCTATTTCAAAGACAATAAAATTGCGCAGGATGTCGAGCAGATTGCCCCGGTCAAACAGGCCATACACCGAGCGGCGCATCCGGTCTGCCTCCGGGATATGCGTATGCGGCGCCGGGTCGCGCCACTCGTGCCAGGTGTGAAATTTGCTGCCCGGAATGCCATAGCGAAACACCAGCTCGTTCATGGCCCCGCAAAAGGCATTGGAGTAATAAAGCTGCGGCGCTTCGCGGCCATACCGGCCGCATTGCTTTGCGCCCTCGGTCCAGTCGATATGCCAGTCGCGGCCCGTGGTTTTGGCTTCGATATTGACAACGGGTATGCCGTTTATAAACAGCAGCACATCCGTGCGGATATTGGCCTTGGGGCCTTCCACGCGGAACTGATTGGTGGCAAGAAAATCATTCGCGTCTATATCTTCATAGTCGATAAGCTTCATATTCTGCGCCGTTTCGCCCACGGCAAAACTCATGGACTGTTCGCCCCGCAGCCAGCGCAGCCATTCCTGATTGTCGCGCTCTGCCCGCAGTCGCGAAATCACGCGGTCCGCCCGGTCATCATCGGTAATCACGCCGGGGTTCAGCGAGATCAGCCGCTCTTTAAGAATGGGTAGCAGCAGCACCTCGCGCTCATCCACCCCGCCATCCGCGCGGCGGGCGCGGTACTCGCGGGCCACA
This sequence comes from uncultured Verrucomicrobiota bacterium, assembly GCA_964469675.1. Lineage (GTDB taxonomy): Bacteria > Verrucomicrobiota > Kiritimatiellia > JAAZAB01 > JAAZAB01 > VSJD01. Next base: position 4,853 of record CAYYBV010000078.1, on the reverse strand, counting down.
TCGACTGCTTCCTCGTACCGCCAGCCCAGCTCTTCCGATTGCAGCCATTCCAGCATCGGGCTTTCGACAGTACGCGCTTCATTTGGCAAAACAACTGTTGACATTATTGACCCCCTACTCGCACTCGGCCTGTAAGTAGATTTTGAAGAAGAGAACATTTCAGACGTGAAAGCGCCTCAATTTCTTTTTCGATTACTCTTATGGTGTCCGAAGCCTCTTGCATGATCGCAACAATATCATTTTGTTCCTCCAACTCCGGACGTGCGATTTCGATACTTTTTAATAAGTAAAGGTTCAGGTTGTCTTGATTCGCACCGCCAGCAAAGGCACGTACACGCGCATAGTTTCGCTCGAACCAATACAGTAGCCAATTACTATTTATTTTCTCATCTCCCTTAAAAAAAGCTATGGCCTGATTTACATATGCGGGAATTGCTAAAATCCCTGCTTTTCCACGGGTTATCCCGGCACCATACATTGCAATAAGCAGTGTCCCTATTGGAAGCAATTCACCATTGATGGAGGCAGCCCCTGACTCTGTAATTTTTTCTTCTGTGTTAGTAATTGGTTGGTAATTAACTTCACCTGACTTCACCCATGGAATAGAGCCATTCCAAAATGATTTGTTTTCACGGTCAGGTGTCCCACCGGAACCCAACTTCCCGCATTTTTTGAGCTTGATTACATCCCATGTCTGAGGAACATCACCAAGTTTGGTTTGTTTAAACCTTTTATGCCGTCCGGGGATGCCACGGCTGAAGAGCTGTTGCATCAGCGCAGTTTTAAGCCGCCGCGCCGCCGTCAGATTCGTCACAGCAGCATCAAGCGCTTCATCAGCCAATTTAAGCCGCTCCACAATAGCAGCACGTTCTTTTTCATCGATTGGCACACAGCATCGAAGTTGCCGGAAATGTCTGGCGGTTATTGCGTCAAATGTTGACCCCTGCGCCGCGCGGAGCAGCGGTAAATACCAGCGTGTCATTGCATAATATAAATAATCTGGTTCAATGATTGTTGCATGAATAGCACCAAGGCCACGGCCCAAGCCATAAACTTGATCAGCTAAATTTATTGCACCGACCGGTGCACGCACGCTAATCAATGTATCGCCCACAGCACAAAACTTTTTAGGCTCAGTGCAATAAACTTCAGGTATAGGATATTGAGCGCCAAACTCCGTGCAGCCCTGCAGAAATGGAACACCTTCACCGCGTGTATTGTAATATGCCGAATCTGGTGATTGGCCGGCGATAAAATCCGCTTTAGTTAACAGCGGCATAACCTCCCAATCAGCGGGACATGATTCAAATTCTGGCAGGTCAGTCCAGCTCATTTAGATTCCCTCAAAAGTTTTTTTAAAAGAGAAGTCTTTTCTTTCACAGCCACTTCAGCCAGTTCAAGCTCATTAAGTGCTGTATCAATATCAATCTTCCCCTCCGGCTCAAACGTATCCACATAGCGCGGAAGATTCAGATTGAACTCGTTTTCTTCTATCTCCGGGCGGTCGGCCACTACAAAATAGCGCCGGGCTTCGAGCGGGTTTTCGCAAATACGCATCAGGTCGGCGGCGGTCTCATGGGCAAGGTCAATCTCGCGTCCGGCACGCTGACGGGCTGCGGCACATTTTTCTTCGGCTTCCGTTTCCAGCTTTTCCAGAGCCTTTAACATCCGCTTCAACTCTTTCATCCGCTCCGTATTGGCCTTCTTGGCCTCCCGGAATTTCTTTTTTTCTTCCTTATCTTCGGGTTGTTTCTTTTCGGCAAAAGCCTCGCACACGGCAAACTCTTTGCGCAAGCCGGGCAAGGGCTCAAGAAAGGGGGCGTAAACGGTTTCAATTTCTTGCAGTGTTCTGTCGCGCTCATGTTCTATCTCGGCAATGAGCGTCTGTTCATGCTCCGGCAGAATCTGCCGGCATTTATCCGGATCGCCAAAAGCGCGCCAGGGCACAATAATGCGCAGGCAATCCGCCCGGCGCAGAAGGTTTTGCGGGTTGGCGTTCTGGTAATGGCGCGACGCCCAGATGAGGAGAATCTTTCCTTTCCGCTCAGGTTTCTTGCGCTTATTGAGCACCACCAGGCAGCCGGGCACGCTGTTGCCATAGAAGAGTTTCGACGGCAGCACGATGATACATTCGATCAAATCATTTTTAATAAAACCTTCGCGGATCAGATATTCGGCGTCGGCCTTCTGATTGCGGCCATCTTCGGCCTCGGTCTGCATGGGCTGCCCCCGGAACAGAATGCCCTGCGACATAACAATAATAGCGCGGCCAGTGGGTTTGAGCGATTTCACCACCTGCTGCATCCAGGCATAATCGCCATTGTCGCGCGGCGGGATGCCGAAGGTGAAACGGTCATACGGATCACCGCCCACAAAATCATCATAGCCCCATGACTCCAGCGAAAACGGTGGATTCATGACAATACGGTCAAACTGCCTGAGCCGCCGCGTCTGGCCCTCGCGGAAGTGCGGCAGGCGAATGCTGTCGCTTGCCGGGGCCTGCGAAAAGCTGCGCACGCCGTGAAGAAACATATTGATGCGGGCAATGTTGGCGGTGGAAGGATTACTCTCCTGCATGTAAAAGAAAAGCCGGTCAATCTCCTTCTTGCTGAAATGGCGCTCAACATAATTACGGCATTGAAGCAGAAGCCCCGCGGAACCACCCGCCCAGTCGCAAATATGATGGCCGGGCTGCGGCTCGACGATTTCGGACATGAGATAGGCCACTTCACGCGGCGTATAAAACTCGCCGCTTGATTTCCCGGCTTTGCTGGCAAAATTACGGATAAGGTATTCGTAAGCATTGCCGAAAAGGTCGTCATTCACGCTGGCATGGCCAAGCGGCAGACTGCCGAAATGGTTGATAATCTGGACAAGCTTGGTGCGCGGCAGACGGTCCTGCGCATTGAAATCAACCGTGCTGTTGGCCAGAATCCCGTTGAACTTGGGCTCATTGGCGCGCTCGACTGAGCGCATGGCATCATTTAAGGCCGTGCCGAGTTCACGCTCGCTTTTGCGGGCAACCTTCTCCCAAAGACAATCATCAGGCACCACGAAATCATGCATGCGCGGATCGCGGGCAAGATCGGGATCGCCAAGCTCCTTTTCCAGCTCGGACACATTTTCAAGATATACATCATTGATGCGCTTATAGAAAAGCAGGGCGAACACATAGCCGCGAAACTCGGAATGATCAACCCCTCCCCGCAGCAAATCAGCCGCCTTTTCAAGAAACGCGTCAAGCTCAGCCTGGGTCAATCGTCGTTGCGGTCGGGTTTTTGGGGCATTTGCCAATGTGCTCTCTCTTTCTAATAAAAATTATTCATTTGATTTGATGAAAATCAGGACAAGTCCTGAAATGTTATTTATCCGCACCTTCTGATATTTTGATATTGCCTGATAAAGCGCGATGAATATTACAACTTCTTGAAAACATTTCAAGGCCTTATACAAAATTTGTATGACGTAACTGAAATTCGCCAAACAAGGGCTTCACCATTAGCGACTGCCGAGGATTTTTTCTGATTGATCAATTGAACCATGAAAGCCTCTATTCCTTTGAAAGATTCAAAATCACTTTAATCAGGGATGCCCATGATCATCAATCAGCGGACAATAGTTCTGGATATTTCTCTTTTAACCAGCTTTCAACTCTTTCACGGATTTTTTGTGCAAGTGACAGCATTTCGTATGCTTCATAATCGGATACCATGCCGGCTCTTTCATATCCGCCGATATTCCTTTTCTTTCGAAAGGCGTCAAACTGCGTAACCGTCTTTCCTTCAAGGCCAATGGTATAAACAAGGGATTGAATCACGCGGAAATGATGAGCTTCCCGAACCGCCCGGTAACCGCAGGCGGCAAGCGCCGCCGTGGCCGCTTGCAAGGCTGCATTATATGCAATACTCAGACGCCAGTTCGTGCTTAGACCAGACGCCATGCAGTCCCGCAAATCACGATCGGCAACGGCAAGCAGATCGGCAATCTCCTGCGGACTTGTCGTATGAGCCACAAGCCAACCGCTAAGCTGCCAGTTTTTTAAGCTCATGGTCGTCCCCTATCAGATATATTTTTTCGTCGGCCAGTATCGTCTTAATAAAATGATTCTTCTTTGATAGTTTTTCCCTGAATTCATCGGGTGGATAGACTGTAGGATTGATTTCTCTACCGATGGTTTCCTGCGCGGGGCTCAGTGCGGCAACAACTTCTGAAAAAGTAATATCTCCAACAACGATTACATCCACGTCGCTATCCGCCTTTTCCGCGCCTCTCGCCACGGAACCATAGATAAACGCACAATCAATTTGCTGAGCCAGCGGCGCCAGCGCAATTTTTAAAATGTCACCCATCCCGGCTGTTTTAATGATGATGCTTTTTAATTCGCCATAAATCGGCGATTGAGCGTTGGCCTGATAATAAATCTGTTTGCCTTTATGGCTTCGAGTAACCAGGCCTGCATCCACAAGCGCATTTATCTGACGCTGCACGGCCCCCATGCCGCCGCCAACCACACGCAGAATCTGCCGCAGGTAAAAGGATTCATCCGCATGTCCGTAAAGCAGGGATAAGACAGCCTGCCTCGTTTTACCGAAAAGGATTTCGGAAAGCTTGTTATTCAGCAAATTTTTATCCATATTGAATCGTACCATTATCGGGTTCAATCGTACCCGTTACGGGTTCATATGTCAATTACTTTTCATAGAAGGGTGCTTCAGGCAATGATCGGTCCGAACGCTCTTCAACGATTTTTCCATCCTGCATAACAACAACGCCGATGCCCTCCTGCCCGGCTCTTTGTCTTGCCTTCTGAGCGGCGCGCTTCAAGGCGACTTCGGCATTGATCAAGTCGGGAT
>CAYYBV010000077.1:8324-8792 GCA_964469675.1 uncultured Verrucomicrobiota bacterium | reverse complement strand
TGGCAGAATCGTAACATGCGGGCCAACGCGCACGTTGTCACCAATTTTAACGTTAGCGTCAATAACGCAAAAAGGTCCGATGGTGACATTGGCGCCCAGTTCGGCCCCGGAATTCACGATTGCCGTAGGATGAATATTCATGTTTTTTTCTCCAACCCGGGCAAGGCCCATAACCCGAGCATGTTGACGCGCAATGGCAGCCACCTGCGCCAAGCAACTACAGTTGACCGGTCACTATCGCGCAAATTAACAGTTTTAGCCTTGAAGCCATCTTTCACGCAATCAAACAAGAGCATGACTGAAATCAATTTACTTATACGCGCGCTATGCGGCAACACGCCTCACGCAACAGGTGTCGGCCCATGCTTTTGCCAATATGCGCGCACGGCACCGGCAATATCGGCAAGCGTCATCGCGGCATCCACTTCCAACCACTCCACGTTGCACTGGTGGCGGAACCAGGTCATC
>CAYYBV010000077.1:4115-8314 GCA_964469675.1 uncultured Verrucomicrobiota bacterium | reverse complement strand
AATTGGCGCGTACGCGTTGCCGTCGCGGCCATAGCCGCGGCGAGCGAGCATTGCGCGCGCAAGCAGGCCGCCGCCTCCGCATAGCCGATTGCTAGCCGGGCCGTCGGCGCATCCTCAAACCCGGCCTGCAGGAGCCGCTCGACTTCCTGCAGCAGGCCACCCGTGAACATGGCCTGAACACGGTTTTGAATGCGATCATAAAGCTGAGCCGGGCTCCACTTCAAGCCCAGAATACGAGGACTATTCCGGGCCACGCGCCAGTTTGCGGCGGATGGCGCTTCGCCGGCCATAGCCGTTTCCAAGGCGCGGATTAGCCGGCGTGGATTTTTGAGATCGTCCAGCGATGCATACCGCGCCGGATCAGCCTGCCGCAACCACGCCTGGAGCGCGCCAACACCCTCCGCGGCCAAACGCCGCTCGGCCTCCGCCCGGATGGCTGACTGTCCGGGCGAGCGCGGCGCCAACCCGTCAATCAAGCTCTTGATGTAAAGACCCGTACCGCCGACCACGATTAATGGCGATAATTGCCGCGCAGCGGCGTCCTGAAAAGCCCGCATAGCCGCCAACCGATAAGCACCCGCACTGAATGGCTCCCGGGGCTTAACCAGATCAAGGCCGTAATAGCGTGCCCGCGCGCGTTCGGCCACAGTCGGCTTGGCTGTGCCGATATCCATGCCGATATAAACCAGCATGGCGTCGGCTGACAGAATGGCGCACGCCATCTGTTCGGCAAGGTATTGGGCCACCATTGATTTACCAGAGGCCGTCGGGCCGACGAGAAACCAGGCCTGCCGATCAGACGTTGGGAGTTGTGCCGGCATGTACCCCTCGACCGCTTGACTCTGCGACCGGTTCGCGCTGCGGCAGGCGGACCGTGGACATCCACAAAGTCGACACGGCATAAATACCGACCCCAACACAGATGGCCGCATCCGCCAAGTTGAAACATGGCCAGTGATGGGCGGCCCAGTGGAAGTCAAGAAAATCAGTGACCCAGCCCAGCTTGATACGGTCAATCAGATTGCCCAGAATGCCGCCGATCATGCACCCGATGGCCAGGCGATGAACACGGCGATCATCCACCAGCCAGCGATAAAAAACCGCCATCAGGATCAGCACGCCAAAAGATAACAGCACCAGCCATTCGTTCTGGTGCTGGAGAATACCCCAGACAGCGCCGGTGTTACGCAAATAAGTAAGATTGAAAAAACCAGCAACGACCGGCCAGGATTCGCCCAGGGAAAATTTTTGCAGCACCAGCAGCTTGGACCATTGGTCCAGGAAAACAATCGCCAAACTCAGGGATAACACCCGCATTATTCCTCTTCGGATGCAACTTCCGGGGCGGCCTTATCGGCATTGGGAAACAGGGCGGCGGTCTCGAATGAACGAAATTTCTTATGCCCGATCTCGAATTTAGACTGGCAGCGTATGCACATCCGCGAGTAAGGCAGCGCCACAATGCGGGCTTTTTCGACAGGCTTCCCACAACTCTCGCAGGCACCGTATGTTCCGATCTTGATCCGGTTCAGGGCTTCGTCAATTTCAAAGACAATATCCTGCTCCAAGCTTACCCGATTAAGGGCAAAGTCACGGTCGAAATTATCAGTCCCCTGCTCGTCGGAACGGAAATCAACCTCGGAATCTTTCTGACGGCGGCTGAGATTATCGGTCGCCAGGAAATTTATCTGGCCCGTAATGCGCTCGCGCAGACGCACCAGCTTGTCGCGCAACTCGCGCTTTAGGTCGGCACTGAGATATTTGTTACCCTTACCTATCAGCGCGGACGATTTTTCGACGACAACCGACAGCGGCGCCTGAAATTTTGATTTGCCCCGGGCCGCATGCTTTTTACTAACCACCTTTTTGGGGGCTAATTTCGTCCGGGCTTTAGCCTTGGCGGCTGATTTTTTGGCAACCGACTTTTTAAGTGTTTTGATTATCTTTTTTACTTTCGCCATGATAAACCTCGTGAGTCCGCGCCTGGCGCAGCTGGTCTTTCGAAACGCATCCCTTTTCCAAAAAGCGTGTCATGGTAACAGTTCCCATCAGACTGTCAAGCTAAGGTTTACCAAAAAGCAAAATAGCCGCAAAACCGGCCGCCGCCGAAAAAACACAAAAACAAGATGCGTTTTTTAACTGCCCACTTTTTCAATTGAGTTGCGCCTGTTTTTTTTGCATAGTACAAAGCAACCGGAGAAGCCTAAAAATGAAAGTACGCACACGCATCGCACCTTCGCCAACAGGGGCGCCGCATATCGGCACTGCCTATATTGCCCTGTTCAATTACGCCTTCGCCAAGCACCATGACGGTGCGTTCATCCTGCGCATCGAGGATACCGACCAGGCCCGCTCCACGCGCGAGTCCGAAAAGGCCATTTTTGACGCCCTACAATGGTCCGGACTGCGTTGGGACGAAGGCCCGGACAAGGGTGGACCGCATGGCCCCTATCGGCAAAGCGAACGAACCGCGATCTATCAGGAGCACAGCCGCCGGCTCGTGGCCAAAGGCGCCGCCTATCCCTGTTTCTGTACGGCCGAGCGCCTGGCCGCCTTGCGCCGCGCGCAAACGTCCAGCAAGGACGGCGTCCAGGGATATGACGGCTTGTGTGCGGCGCTCAGTGCCGCAGAAGCCGGACGGCGCATCCAGGCCGGCGAAGCACACGTGATCCGCCTGCGCGTGCCCGCGGACGGCGAGTGCGTCTTGCAGGACGGTCTGCGCGGCGAAGTCCGCATTCCCTGGAACAAGGTGGACCACCAAGTGCTGTTAAAGGCGGACGGCTTCCCCACTTATCACCTGGCCAATGTCGTTGACGATCACCTGATGGAAATCACCCATGTTATCCGGGGCGAGGAATGGATCAGCTCGCTGCCCAAGCATCTCCTGCTTTACCAGGCCTTCGGCTGGACCCCGCCGGAATTTTTTCATTTGCCGCTCCTGCGCAATCCGGACAAGTCCAAGCTATCCAAACGCAAGAACCCCGTCAGCATGCTTTATTATCAGCGCGCAGGCATCCTTCCAGAAGCACTGATCAATTATCTGGGCCTGCTGGCTTACAGTTTTGAGGATGGCCGCGAAAAGTTCACGCTCGACGAACTGGCCTCCGCCTTTGACATCCAGCGCATCAGCCTGGGCGGGCCTATTTTCGACATCCAGAAACTGCAGGCCTTTAACGGGCGACTGCTGCGCGCCATGAAACCGGAAGAATTACTGGGACGCTTGAAAGGTTGGGGGCTAAACGAGCAAACCTGGCTGAAGATTCTGCCCCTGGCCCAGCCGCGTTTAAATCAACTTGCCGATTTGGTCCCGCTCGCCGCCTACCTGTTCACCGACCGACCGGCCTACGAACTCTCCGCCCTGCCGGCCGGCGGGATTGATGGCACGCGCCTGGTTCAGCTACTGCGGATCGCACAATGGGAAATTGAAAAGACCTCCGACTGGACCCTGGACGCCATCAAAGCCATATTTGCGCAAATTGCCGAAAAGGAGACACTAAAACTTAAAAACCTGCTGCCATCATTTTTCGTCGCAATTTCGGGGGCAACCGTGTCCCTGCCGGTGTTTGACAGTATGTTCATTTTGGGCCGTGACATGACCTTGCGACGTATTCAATACGCCCTCGAGGCCCTTGACGCCCAAGGCATTGCGCTGAAAAAAGACAAACTGAAGGAATTTGAAAAGGACTATCGCATTAAATACGGAAGCGAAGACAGGCTGTAGACCACAGGCTGTTGACTGTAGAGTATATTCAGAAAATCAGTGCGGCCGTTGCGGTTGCGCTGATGGTAACCTGTTGTGGATCGGGTTGGACAAAGTCCAAAAACGGTAACACGTCAGGTTGGCCTGGATGCAAAACGCCGTGGGCGAGCGCTATACTCGTGTATGCGCCGCCCGCGGCAACGCCGCAGCCGGGCCAACATCACGCGTGATCCGTTTTGCCCGATCCGCAACACTTCGTTTTAGTTGTGGCAGACAAACCACTTCAGGATAACACCATGACAACACCCGACGATTCCACCACCCGACATTTTGTACGGGAGATCATTGAAAACGACATCAAGGCCGGCAAAAATGGCGGCAAGGTTATAACCCGCTTCCCGCCCGAGCCCAACGGCTACCTGCACATCGGGCACGCCAAGAGCATTTGCATGAACTTCGGCATGGCCGCCGATTTCGGCGGCCGGTGCCACCTGCGCTT
>CAYYBV010000077.1:0-4105 GCA_964469675.1 uncultured Verrucomicrobiota bacterium | reverse complement strand
CCAACCCGGAAACGGAAGACGTGGAATATGTCGCCTCCATTCAGCAGGATATCCGCTGGCTGGGGTTCGACTGGGGAGCGCACCTGCATTACGCATCCGATTACTACGAGCAGCTCTACCAGTTCGCCATCCAGCTGATCCAGGCCGGCAAGGCTTATGTCTGCGCATTAAGCGCCGAGGAATTCAAAGCCTATCGCGGGGTTCCGACGGCGCCCGGCAAGGAAAGCCCCTGGCGCAACCGCGCCATCGCGGAGAGCCTGGATTTATTCAAGCGCATGCGCGCCGGCGAGTTCACGGAAGGCACGTATGTTCTCCGCGCTAAAATTGACATGGCCAGCCCAAACCTGCATATGCGCGACCCGGTGATCTACCGCATCAACAAAACACCGCACCACCGCACCGGCGCGCAATGGCCGATTTATCCGATGTACGATTTCGCCCACTGCCTCTCGGATTCCATCGAAGGCATTACCCACTCCATCTGCACCCTGGAGTTCGAAGTCCATCGTCCGCTCTACGACTGGATCCTAAACGCCCTCCAGGCAGCCTGCCACCCCCAGCAGATCGAGTTTGCGCGGCTTAACCTGACCTACACGATCATGAGTAAGCGCCTTCTCCAGGAACTGGTAGTGGCCAAGGTGGTCTCCGGCTGGAATGATCCGCGCATGCCGACCCTGGCCGGGATGCGCCGGCGCGGCTACACCCCCGAAGGCATCCGCGAGTTTTGCCGCCGCGTGGGCGTGACCAAGGTCAACAGCCTGTCGGATTGCGCTTTGCTTGAACATTGCATCCGGGACGACCTGAACAAACGCGCAATGCGGGTCATGGGGGTGTTAAACCCCCTGCGGGTCGTGATTGACAACTATCCCGAAGGCCAGGAAGAAACTTTCGAGGCCCAGAACAATCCGGAAGACGCTCTCGCCGGCACGCGCCAGGTGCCGTTTTCACGCGTGTTGTTCATTGAGCGCGAAGATTTCATGGAAGACCCGCCCAAGAAATTTTTCCGCCTGGCGCCCGGCCGGGAAATGCGCCTGCGCAGCGCCTGCTTCATCAAATGCGAACGCGTGGTGAAAGACCCGGCCAGCGGCGCGATCGTGGAACTGCATTGCACCTACGACCCCCAGACGCGCGGGGGCAATGCGCCGGACGGCCGCAAGGTCAAGGCAACCCTACACTGGGTTTCGGCCGCGCACGCTTTGCCGGCGGAAGTACGGCTCTATGATCGCTTGTTCACCAAGGAAAACCCGGCCGACGAAAGCGACGGCACGGATTTCAAAAAACACCTGAACCCAGATTCGCTCAAGACCATCACCGCCTACGTGGAGCCCAGCCTGAAAGATGCCCGGCCCGGAAGCCACTACCAGTTCGAGCGTATCGGCTACTTCTGCGTGGACCCCGATTCGACCGGGGCCAAACTCGTTTTCAACCGCACGATTACTTTACAGGACATCTGGAGTAAAATCCAGGCGGCGGCGACCAAAACGGGCGGCCGCCAGACGACGGACATCAGCCAGGCAGGAAAAAACGGCAAAGCGGAACGGCAGGCGGCAAAACTTTGAATACCTGAAACCCGGTTTGGGACGGATTTGGGACGTTTGGCACCCACCATGCGGCCGATGGGACGTATTTGGGACGGAAACAAGACGGTTTTGGGACGGTCAGCGCTTGCTTTTCAAGACGTAATACGTGCCCTTGTTGTCCCCCATCCTGCAGATCAGTCCCTGCTGTTCCAGGGCGTAAAGAAAACGGTAAGCCGTGCTGTGCGAAACGCCTAATTGCTCCATCACCTCCCGGCGGGTAACCCGCCCCCTGATTTTCATCAATTCCATGACCAATCCCTGCTGACTTTCCATATCCTTCCGATCGGCGCCCGGTAATACCCTTGCATTGTATATATATTTGGAGGCGCGGGAGCCAAAGAAAATGCCCAGAACCTGGAGCACGACAACGCCCAGTTCGGTCGGCATGCTGAACTCCGGCCGAAAGGCACGGACCAGGAAGGCCATCAGGAAGAAAACCATCCAGAGATAAACAAAAAACGAACCTTTGCGCGGCGGTTCGGCCACACCCGCCCAGCGCCGGACTTCCTTGTCGGCCGCATAGGCCCCCACCAGCGCGATATAGATCGGCATCATTCCATCCGGCACGCGCACCACAGCAGGCAAGAAGAACTCAACCGCCATCAACCCCAGATACACGACCGTATAGAACGTCAGCAGGGGAAACAGCACCGACACCTCATTAAACGGTGGCCGGTCCTTGCCAGACGGCAGGCTGTCATTCGCCGCAGGTTGTTCAGCATCCATAGGTTTTTCCTTATGACCGGGAGCATCCAACGCCAAAAACACATTGCCTGAATCATTATGCCGCTGGCCATGGCGCAAGCACGGCCAGCATTAAGCCAGAACTTCGCGCTGGTTATAGGCCGGGGCGGATGCGGGCCAACCGGTCGCTGCCTGCACTAATGCGGCGAATGCCAAGGCCGTGGCCGGTTCGCCATGAGTCACGAAGATGTGCCGCGGCGGCGGCGCACAGGCCTTCAGCCACGCGAGAAGCTCCTCCCGATCGGCGTGCGCCGAAAAACCGCGCAACTGTTCAATCCGTGCGCGGACCGTATGCCACTGCCCCATAATCCGCACTTTTTTAGCACCATCCAGAATCTCGCGCCCGAGCGTGCCGACGACCTGGTAGCCGACAAATAAAATGGTGTTTTCCGGCCGGCCGATGGTGTTCACCAGGTGATGCTTGATCCGCCCACCATTGCACATGCCCGAGCCCGCAATAATCACTGCCGGCCCCTTGACCTTGTTGATAGCTTTCGAGTCCTCCACCTTGGAAGCAAAGATCATGCCCGGAAATTCATAAGGCTGGGCGCCCTGCCCCATCAATGCCTTGGTGTCGTCGTCAAACAATTCTTTATGGCGGCTGAAAACCTCCGTAACCCGTATGGCCATGGGGCTATCCAGAAAGACGGGCAGGCGCTGGATTTTTTGGGCACGGAGCAGGAGGCTCAAGTAATAGATCAGTTCTTGCGTGCGCTCAACGGCGAAAGCCGGGATTATGACTTTGCCACCCGCCTGCCGCGTCGCATTCAGAATGCGCGCGAGCGCGGCCGGTATATCTTCCGTGGCGGCATGGACCCGGTCACCGTAAGTTGATTCCATCACCACGTAGTCAGCCGCATGGCACAAGCTGGGATCTTGCAGGATCGGGAGATGAGGCCTCCCCAGATCACCGGTAAAAAGCAAGCTGCGTTCAAGCGGAACCTCCGCCGCGACGGGCGCCGCTCGTAGATTCAGCCTGATCATCGCCGACCCGAGAATATGACCAGCCTCATAAAAACCGGCCGTGATGCCCGGCGCCACTGGCACGGGTTTTGCATAGGCCACTGGCGTTAATAAGGGTAAAACCGACTCCGCATCGCTGATCGTGTAGAGGGGCAGGTCCGGATGAGGCCCGCGCCGGCCTTCGCGCGCATGCCGCTTGGCCTTGGTCAAGGCATCCTCCTCCTGGATCTTGGCGGAATCCAGAAGGATGATTTTAACGATTTCGGCGGTCGCCGGGGTGCAATAAACCGGGCCGTGAAATCCTTCGCGGACCAGCTTGGGCAGAAGACCGCAATGATCCAGATGGGCATGGGTAAGCAAAACGGCTTTGATGCGCCCAGGTGCAACCGGGAAAGCCGCCCAATTCCGATCTTTGAGCGCACGCTCCTGGTAGAGCCCACAGTCCACCAGCACGGTGGCATCATCCAGCTCAACCGCATAAGATGAGCCGGTCACATTTTGTGCCGCACCGAGAAATGTCACCGCCATGCCCATATCGGTACAACTCCGTAACCCTCATTGGACGATAACCTGGCAAAGGTTCGTATTCGCTGGCGGCTGGTTTTTTTCCCACGGCCGGACATAGCTGAACGCGATGTCTGCCCGACCCCGGCCAACGGCTTGAAAAACCCACACTTCCTCACCACCGGCGCCGATAAGCCGGGTGGCCGGAGCAATATAATCGTTAGTGACCAGCATGACAATCTTTTCATCCAGCGGCCGGGCCAGTTGCCAGCCATAGCCGGTTGTCGGATTCGAAGGCATACGCACGGCAAAGC
>CAYYBV010000076.1:0-8842 GCA_964469675.1 uncultured Verrucomicrobiota bacterium | reverse complement strand
GCCGGAAAATATTGCCATATTTACCAATATAATGGCCCAGACTATCCTGAAAAGGAATGCTAAGAAAATAGATGGTCTGGAATACCTGCCATTCTGGGCGGAGCCGGCCATTACGCGTAATCTGACTTTTGGCCATCCACCCGACTACTGGGGCGAGGCGGGGTATACCCTGTCAGACAGCGACCGCAAGGCGGTGCTTATGTATTATAACGCTGCCCGGTATGGCGCCGAATTCATGCGCAAAGAGTATCCCAAAACCAAGCTTCTTATTCCCTGGGGCGACTCGGGTTTCATTATACCCATCCTGCGTCATGGGTATCCGAAGGATCTAATTGATGGCTGCGGGCTGGATATGATCGGATTTGAGCGCCTGCCCGAGCAACAGATCCACCAGATGAGCACGCACCGCCTGTACATGCTGCGGGAGGAATTCAAGAAAATAGGCAAGCCTGATGCCGAGCTAGTTTATTTAGAAGGAATTTTTTCGCCCACGGAACCAGGATCCCTGACATGGGCGGAACAGGCGGAGCGTTATCATCGCTGGACCCTGATTTCACTGGCGTACGGGGTCACGCGTTTTTACTCCGGCTGGTTTGCGTTTGATTGCGGCAACTATTATGGCGCGGAGCATTACGGCGGGTGTGGCATCCAGCGCCGGATTCCTTACTGTGATCCCAAGCCGGCCTATGTGCATTTCGCGACCATGACGCGCATGCTGGATCGGGCCAAGTTCGACGGGTGGGTGCCCACCGGCTCACACAGTGTTTATTGCTTACGCTTCAAGGCCGGCGACGGCGCGCCAGTGTATGCGATGTGGACGCTTTGCGGCACGCGTCCGGTGGAACTGGCGCTTGGCAAAGCCGGGCGCGTGACCATGACCGACGCCATGGATAACGAGGAGGAGCTGAAGCTGGCTGACGGTAAGGTGAAGTTCGATCTGGGCACGACACCGGTCTATATCCGTGACGCTGTCATTGAAGGGGTGGCGCTGGGCGTGCCTGATCATTCCAATGCGGTGGCTTGGTTGCGCGGCCGTGAGCAGGAAACTTTCCGTACCGGCCCGGCCAAACTTGATCCGCCGGTGGCTTTCGAAAAAACGATCGCCGATTTCGGTGACGGAACCTGGATGATAAGTGCAACAAGCAACGAGCTGTATGAGCAGAACAATTATGACACATCCCGCTATCATGGGAAGATGAGCATCCGGACGACGAATGACCAGGATAAGGCCGGCCAGTTCCTGGCGGTGCACCTGGAACCACAGGAAAAAGAGCGCAAACTGATGCCGTGGTATACGGTGTTGCAGCCGGGCAAGCCAGTGGTCGTGCCCGGGCGCGCCAGCGCGCTCGGCCTCTGGGTGAAGGCCAGCAGCGACTGGGGTCGGGTGGTCTATTATCTCAAGGATGCCAAGGGTGAAAAATGGTTGAGTATTGGCACGAAGGATCAGTGGAATTGTGACGACCCGTATTCCTTTGCGGCGTTTAACTTCGACGGCTGGCGTTACCTGCGGTTCGATCTGCCTGGCCATTTGCCGTATGATAATTACCGGACGGCCGGCACGACCTGGTGGGGGCATTATGGTGGCGACGGGGTAGTGGATCTGCCCGTCACGCTGGAGTCGGTCATAATTGAGCGGCGCACGCACGTTATGTATGTCAACGATGTCCAGCCGGCGAATCCCGCAGATGTGCTCCTGGGCCAGTTGGTGGCCGAATATGCTGCCCCGGGTGACGATACCGACGAGGCGATCAGGGTTAGTAAAATCCGCCGGGAACTGCCCAAGGGTAACTTTGAAAAAAACAATCCGATCAAACGGTTTGCCGATACGGGGGTATTGCCGCCCACGACCATAGAAAAAATCACGCTGCCGGATTGGGATAACGATGGCACCAAGTGCTTCGTGCACTTCAAGCAGATCCCGGACATAGCATCATACCAGGTCTGGATCGCCGTGAACCCTGATGGGTTTGGCGCGGTGAAGATGGCTGACTTGCGCAAGAGCGGCGGACAGGTTAACGGTTTCCGGCCGGACCGCAAGTTTTACATGTGGGTCGTGTATTCCGATGCCAAACCCGGCAAAGGCGGAAAAACATCCAAGCCCGTCAAGGATGTCCAGTTCAGCAAACCCTCAAACCGGTTTGAGATCCAATTGATTGATGCCTTTGGCATGAAATAAAGGGATCGAAGGGCAAGGTGGATGCGGACGGTCTGTCGCCAGATGCTCTATCGGATTTGATGGTTGCCGTGAGTGCGGTGGTTGACGGGATATTAACGCTTGGCCTTTGTTTCCCGGAGCACCCATTGACGGTAGCTGGGCAAAACCCGGGTTGCGCGTAGCGCGATGATTTCAGGCAATTCATAGGGATGGTGTTTTTGGATGAATGCCATCAGCGCTTTTACGCGCCCGCCCGCGGTTTTGGCGGTTAACAGCCATTCTGCCGATTTTTCCACCTTGTTGTGCCAGCGATATGTGCTGTGGATGGCGGTAACCTGGACACAGGCGGCCAGGCGCGCTTTGACTATCAGGCCGGTGAGTCGTAATGCGTCCCGCTGTGAGGCGACAGTTGTTTGGATGATAAAGATGGTGTTTTTGGGCATGGCAGTTGTTTTGCCGAACGGAACTTATCTGGCTGGGCAAGCATAATATGATAAATGATGTCCGGCGACAAGTTCATAATAATGGCCGCACTTGACACTGGGTAATCAAACCGCCATCATGAAGCCGTGAACACCGTGTATACTACCACGATTACCCAGGAAGCACGGCGCCGCGGCATTGACGTCGAAGTCATTGAAGCGGAAACGCCTATTTTTGTCCTTAAACATGGCGGCCGAAAAATCAGGTGCTATAATTCGTTGACCGACCGCGTTGGCGCGGTCACGTTTCACATGGCCCAGGACAAGCATCTGGCCAATGTATTCCTGGCGCGCTATGGATTTTCCGTGCCCAGGCAAATGCGGTATACCCGCCTCGATCAAGCCATGGCCTTTCTTGCTAAATATAAATCGGTTGTCGTTAAACCCTGTCGCGAATGGGGCGGGCGCGGGGTTGCGGTTGCGGTCACCACGATGGCGGATCTGAAGCGCGCCATTGAAAGGGCGCAGAAGTTCAGCGAAGATGTGGTTGTTGAGCAATATGTGGAGGGTGTGGACCACAGGCTGATTTTTGTGGACGGGCATTTTGTGGCGGCCATCCGGCGCGAGCCGGCTTGCGTCGTCGGCAACGGCTCCAGCTCCATCCGTTCCCTGATTTTACAAAAAAATGCGCTGGCCTGCCATGCCGACGCCAGCAATCGAATACCGCTGGATGCCGAAACGCGGCGTAACCTGGCGGCGTTTGGCCTTGATTACGGCAGCGTGCCGCGTAAGGGTAAAATCGTTCAGGTGCGGCGGACATCTAATTATCATACCGGCGGCTCGGTCTCCGAAATTACGCAGACCGTGAGCGCTGACCTTGTGCGTGAGGCCCAAAAAATCGTGCGCCTCTTCGATATTTCCATCATTGGTATTGATTTTCTTTTAAACCCCCAAACCGGCCGGTACTGGGTGATTGAACTCAGCCCGGACCTGGCGATCTCGCCGCCGGAAGGGGATAAGGTCGCCCGCCATTTTATCGATTACCTGTTTCCGGAAACCAAGCACGGCGCTGTTGTCCCGCGTTTCATTCGACCCAAACTCCATCGCAAGCCTAGACTAAAAGGCAGGTTGGCGAACAAGCCTTCTGGCAAGATTGTCCGCCGGGGCAAAACTGCCGGAAAGCGTAAAAGTACGAAGAAATCAAAAATTCGTTAGCGTGATGATTATGCACTTAAAAGTCATTGCTTGTAATGTGTTGCGGCGCGAATTTTTTGCCTGTGCGGCCCGGTCGCCCCACCAGGTGGATGTAGTCATGTTGCCGCAGGGGTTGCATGATCAGCCCGATCTTTTGCGGCAATCGATCCAGCGCGAAATCGACGCGCCTTTAGTATTCCATCCGCGCTCGCGTGGCATGAGCGATCGTGTGGCGGCGGAGCGTCCGTACGATGCCGTTTTGTTGGGGTATGCTTTATGCAGTAATGGCGCCGCGGGCCTGTTGGCCCGGCAATGCCCGGTGGTTATCCCACGCGCGCACGACTGCCTGACCTTGCTCCTGGGCGCGCGGCAGCGTTACCAGGATTATTTTGACAAGCATCCCGGAACATACTGGTACAGCAGTGGTTGGATCGAAACGTGCCTTATGCCCGGCCGGCTGCGCTATGACCAGGAACTGGCGTGTTATACCGAAAAATATGGGGAAGACAATGCCCGCTATTTGATGGAAGTCCAGGCGGATTGGTTTCGGAATTACCATCGCGCTACTTATATAGACTGGGGCTTTCCTAACCGGGAAAGTGATAAAGCCTTGACACGGCGCTGTGCGGCGGAATTAACCTGGGAATATGATGAGTTGCCCGGTGATGCCGGGCTGCTCCAGCGCCTGGTGGATGGCGCTTGGCGGGACGAGGAGTTTCTGGTGCTCCAACCTGGCGAGCAGTCGCTGGCTGACCCGACTGGGCCGCTCATCCTTAAATCCAAACAATATGCCCAAGCCGATTTGAACAACAGTCCCAACGGGAGTAGTGATTTATGATTCCAGACCTGCAAGCCAGTGTGATGTGCGATGATGTCCGCCAGGAAATGAATGGTAAATTCATGTTAATCGGTCTTTTCGAGGTCATCACCGCCAAGCAGTTTCCGCTGATGTTCCCGCGCATTTGCGTCGTAACCCGCTGGTGTGGCGGCGAGGGCACCTTCCAGCAGATGACTCGTTTGCTTAAGCCGGATCAGGCCGCCGTGCTGGTGCAAGGTCAGTCCATTCCCGTGCGCCTGCAGAGTGCGGAAGCTACGGCTACGAACGTGGAGGTGTTCATCAACACGGGGTTTGAACAGCCGGGCGCCTATTGGGTGGAGATTTTGCTGGATAACGATTTAAAATTACGCTATCCATTGCGTGTCGCGCAGATGAATCCGGCCAAGCCCCCGACTGCTCCGGGATGAGTGGTGTTACCCTGCGCGTAAATCCTTGTTGTTGCAGGGTAGCAATCAGTTTGCACGCATTTTTGAATCTTGGCTTGCCAAGAGGATCAAAATCATGATTAAAATTAGCACGATTGAAGAGGCCATGTATGAAGCCATAAAGCTGGCGGCGACGCGTTTGCCGCCGGATGTGGAACAAGCCCTCAAAAAAGCGCTGGCGGAAGAAACCGAGCAGCTGGCGATCGCGCATTTACAAAGCTGTCTGGAAAATGCGGCGGCGGCAAAATCCGGGCACGGCCTGGTATGCGGCGATACCGGCTTTCCATTGTTCTATGTAAAAATCGGGCCAGGCGTTGAAATTGAAGGCGGGATTGCCGCCGTTTGGCGGGCGGCCCGTTCCGCCACGGAAAAAGCGACTTTGGAAAACTTGCTCCGCCCCACCATGGTTGATCCGCTTACCCGGCAAAATCCGGGCAATAATATCGGTCCGGGAATGCCGAAAGTTGAAGTGCTTTATACCGGTAAAAAAAAGCAGCTCGAAATTATTGCGGTGCCCAAAGGCGGAGGCTCGGAAATATTCGGGACTTTTTACAGGATGCTGTTCCCGGCCGACGGCAAAGTCGGGATTAAAAAATTCGTCCTCGAGTGTATCAAGGACTCCTGTTACGCAGGGAAAATATGCCCCCCGGCGATCATCGGTATCGGCCTCGGCGGCACGGCCGATTTGTGCATGAAGTTGGCCAAGGAAGCTGCCTTGTTGCGGGTTGTGGGTGAACATAATCCCGACCCGGAGACGGCGCAGCTTGAAAACGAACTGCTGGACGCTGCGCGCCGTCTGGGAATTGGCCCAATGGGGTCGCGTGGCGTTAACTGTGTGCTGGGTGTTCATATTGATAAGGCGGTCACCCATACGGCGGCGTTGCCGGTGGCATTTAACGCGCAATGCATGGTGGGCCGTCGCTGGCAGGCGCTGATTGCCCCAGACGGGCGAATAATTTATTCCGGGGATGTCAGTAATTGGAAGAAAGGAATCTGACATGCGTGCCAGAGAAATAAGCCTCCCTTTAAGCAAAGCCGACGCCGCGATGCTTGCGCTTGGTGAAATCGTGACGGTCAACGGCATGATATTTACCGGGCGCAGTCGTTTCCATATCCGGGCAATTGAAGACAACGTGTTCCCGCCGCTGGACTTTGCCAAGATTAACTGTTTCCTGCACGTGGGCCCGGTAATGCGCAAGGAAAACGACGCATGGAAGATTGTCACGCTTGAGCCGACTTCCAGCATCAGGTTTGAACGCTATGGGGCGGATGTGATCCGTAAATTCAATCTTCGGACATTGATCGGCAAGACTACGATGGGGCCGCGAACAGTGGCCGCGCTCAAGGAAACCGGTGGTGTCTATTTGAGCAAAATCGGCCTTTGTGGAAACCAGTTGCGCGAACAGGTAGTTAGGGTTCATGCGGTTCATTTTCTCGATGAGCTCGGCAAAACTGAGGCGACTTGGATTCTGGAAGTAAAAAAATTTGGTCCGTTTTTTGTGGCCATTGACGCGCATGGCAACAGTTATTTTGAAAATATGGATATGGATATTGCCCGGCGCCTGCCGGAGATCAACGTGCGGCTCGCCATTCCGGCCGGATATTCATTCACGGAAGTAATTGCGACTAATACCGGGAAAAGCCAGCATGAAGGAGCTTAAATATCTTTCGGTCTGCGTTATGCTGGGGTACGGTTTCCCGGCAGAGGGGTTGCGGCGGGCGCTTGGCGAAGATTTGGCTTTTATCGGCGCCGACAGCGGCTCGACTGACCCGGGGCCGTATTATCTCGGCAGCGGCCGGGGGTTTGTCAAAGAAATGCAGATACGGCGTGACCTGGAGTTGGCATTACTGGCCGCCCGGCGAAAAAAAATTCCGCTGATTATTGGCAGTGCCGGCGGGTCTGGGGCGCGACCGCATGTTGACGCCTTTTTGAAAGTGCTGCGGGACATCGCCCGGATGCACAAGTTGCATTTCAAGTTGGCCGTTATTTATGCTGACCTGGACCGTAAAATGCTGGTAAAGGCCTGGAAAGCAAAACGCATTCGCCCCTGCGGGCCCGCGCCCGAACTGACGATGGAAAAAATCAGGCGGGTCTCTAATCCGGTCGGCCAATTTGGAACGGAACCGTTGATCCAGGCCCTGGCCGGCGGCGCGGATGTGATCATTGCCGGACGTTGCTGTGACACCGCGGTTTTTGCAGCCTATCCAATCTGGAAGGGTTTTGACCCGGCCTTGGCGTTACATTGCGCTAAAATTGCGGAATGCGGTGCCCTGTGCGCTTATCCGGTGGGGGCGAACGATTCACTGTTGTGTACCATTCGCCAGGACCATTTTGTGGTCGAACCGGTTAATCCCTCCAAAAAGTGCACGCCGCAATCGGTTGCCGGGCATTCGCTTTATGAGCAGCCGAATCCGGAATGCTTTTATGAGCCGGAAGGCATGATTGACATGCGGCAGTCGGATTTCAAACAGCTTGGCGCACGTGCGGTAAAAGTTTCCGGAACGGTTTTACGGCGGCCACCCGTGCCGACTTTGAAACTGGAAGGCGCGGAGTTGAAGGGCTATCGCACGGTAACCATTGCCGGGACTTGCGACCCGATGGTGATTGCCCATCTTGACGAACTGGAAAACGGCGTCCGGCAGGCGGTCCGCTCCAATCTCAAGGGGGTGGTGGCCGAAAAAACATATCAGTTGATTTTCCGTCGCTATGGGATGGATGCCGCCACTTTTGTCGCGCCGGCCAATCCGGTGTTGCCGCGCGAAATCGGCCTCATGATCGAAGTGATTGCCCCGACCCAGAAGCAGGCCGATAATATTTTAAGCCTGGCCCGGTCAACCGCATTGCACCAGGCGTTTGAAGGACGCAAGGCTACTGCCGGAAACCTGGCTTTCCCGTTTTCACCTTCGGATTTGAGCGGTGGCGAAGTGTATGAGTTTTCGCTATATCATCTGATGGAGCTGTCCGGCGACGCCGTTCGCACTTCTGCCGGGATGTTTCCTGTTAAATATGTGAATGTATAATGGCGTTGGAGAGATTGCCGTATGAAATTGTATGACGTGGCCAAAGTTATCCGGACTAAAAATGCCGGTCCGTTTACCTTGACGCTGGATCTGATTTTTAACCGGGCGGGGGATTATGCAAGAGTGTTGTCATCGCCCCGATTTACTGAAAGAAAAATTGCCGCGCTCTACCGGGCGTCCCCGGGAACAGTGCGCATCCATCCTTTCCGCAGGATACTGGCGGTCAAAGTAACCATGCCCCGTCCGGTCGGTTCCGGCGCGCCGGGGGACTGTGATGTATACGGTAGCCAACAGCATTTCCCGTTGGCGCAAATGGAGATTTGATCAACCTGTTTTTTGGTTATTGACCGGACGATTGAAGTAAAAAATATTGAGGCCAAAATGCAAATCAAAAAAATAGAAATTGTCCGGATCGAAAAGCCGATCCGGACGCCTTATACAACGGCCTTCGGTACGGCATCGGCGTTTAATTCGATCTTGGTCAGGCTCGATTCCGGAGAATTTTCGGGGTGGGGTGAATCTGCGCCGTGGGGTTTCCCGGGGTTTTCAGCGGAATGTGATTACACCGCATTTTATATTGCCAAAAATTTTCTGGCCAAATTAATCCTCGGCCGGGAAATTGATTCCGGCGAACGGCTTCAAGAGGTCTTCGCCCCGGTAAAAGGAAACTATTTTGCCAAAGCAGCATTTGACCTGGCCTGGTGGGATTTATATGCCCAGATGGCAAACAAGCCGTTTTGGAAAATCATTGGCGGGGTAAAAAAAGAAGTTGAGGCCGGCGCTACCA
>CAYYBV010000075.1:1696-8923 GCA_964469675.1 uncultured Verrucomicrobiota bacterium | reverse complement strand
CCAAAAACAGGCCGGTATCCTGGGTGATACAGTCAAAAAACTGGACGGTCTTTTTCACGGTTTTCCGGTTGTTCCTGATCAATGCAGGAATATTGATGTCCTGGTGGCGGCGGGTGACTTGACCTGCCGTGAGATCGAGCGCGAACTCTCCCTGACTTTTATCGAGTCCCTCGACCGTGAGGATATTCGTGACCTGAACCGTGCCTTCGAACGCACATTCCAGGCGGTTCGCGCCGTGTCCAGCCGTATCGGTCTCTACGGATTATGCGGCACCGAGAAAGGCGCGGGCGAATTGGCCTCGTGTCTGGCCGAGATGGCTGCCGAGATTGGGCCCTTGCTCGAAATCGTGGTGCGGAAAGGGAATGGCGCCGCCAACCTTGAACGGATACGGAAACTCAGGGAAGAAGCCGGCATGTTCCTCCTGGTCGGGCTTGGGGCGGTCTACGAAACGGCCGGCGGCAATGTAACCCACCTGCTCGAAGCCATGAAATGGAGCCAGATTTATGACCGCCTTGAAGACGCCGTGTCCTGCCTGGAACACACCGCTAATGTGATCGAAAGGATGATTCTTAAAAAGGTGTGATGTGCCCGCCGGTAATGCGCATATCACTGAGGAGCAGCAGCTGTGATTATCCGCCGCCCAGTACCTTGTAGAGCGTTACTAGGTTGGCGAGATGGGCAAGGCGGACGGCGATCAGGCCCTGCTGTGCGGCGTAAAGTGTGCGTTGCGAGTCCAGGACCAACAGGTAACTATCGTTGCCATTGCGGTATCGTGAGCGGGAAAGGTTATAAGCAGCGCTGGTGGTGTTGACAAGTGATTCTTGCGCATGCAGCTGGTCCAGTAAGGCGCCCCGTTGGGCAAGGGCATCAGCCACTTCACGGAAAGCCACCTGAATGGCCTTTTCGTATTGTGCCACGTAAATATCACGATCAGCCTTGGCCACATCCAGCTTGGCTATGTTTCTTCCGGTATCAAAGATCGGCAATGTAATTTGCGGCATAATCGTCCAGACAGTCGAGCCGGCTTTAAAGAGTCCGGCCAACTGGTCATCCATGGTGCCAAAACTGCCGGTCAGAACAATGGAAGGGAAAAATGCCGCCCGGGCGGCGCCGATGTTGGCGTTGGCGGCCTTGAGTTGGTTCTCGGCCTGCAGAATATCGGGGCGGCGCTGTAAAACCTCCGACGGCAGTCCAGCGGGGATATCCTTCAGCACCGTAACTGTTCCCAACTCACGGGGCAGGAGTGTCTGCGGCACCGGTGTCCCGACAAGCAGGTTCAGCGTATTTTCGTCCAAGGCGGTCAGCCCGGTGTATTTGGCGACATCAACCTTCGCGGCATCCACGCGGGTTTGTGCCAGGCATAATTCCAGATCGGATGCATCGCCAAATTCAAAACGCCTTTGGATCAGCTCATAAGTTGTCTCCTGGCTGTCAAGGGTGTTCTGGGCCAGGTTCAGGCGCTCACGGTCGGCGGCCAGATTCAGATAAGCGCCGGCAATTTCGGCCAACAGGGATATCTGCATGCTGCGGCGGGCCTGCTCGGAGGCCAGGTATTGCTCCAGAGCGTTTTTCTTGAGACTGCGGACCCGCCCGAAAAAGTCCAGCTCATAGGAACTGAAGCCAAGGTTGACACTGTAATACTCCAACGCCACCTTTTCCTTGAAATTTGCGACATCGGCAAATACTTGTTGCTTAACACCATAACCTGTGGCGTTTACCGTTGGCAGGAGATCGGCACGCTGAATGCGATATGTCGCCCTTGCCTTTTCAATTTTCAGGGCCGCCACCCGCAAGTCGCGGTTGTTGGTCAGTGCCAGCTCAATCACTTGTTGAAGGGAACTGTTGGTGAAAAATTCCCGCCAGGGCAAGGTGACCGGCGAATTCGTCACCCTGTCGTTTATTGTGTGAGCTGCATGATTGTCAGGCCAAGCGGCCGGGACAGGCGCTTCGGGCCTTGTATATTCTGGGGTCATCGTGCAGCCGCCCATGGCGGCGCCAATCCCAGCCAGTAAAAGGAGAATATATTTATTCATTACATTACACGCTTGTCCAAATCACTCTTTGACAAGGTGGCAAAAACCCCGGCGCGCACACAAACCGTCACAATGCCATAGTAAAGGCTGCAAGCTGCTTTGCGCAAGTCTTGAATTTGATTGGCGCGATGATTTGTCCCTGGTCCAAGAGTGCGGCCATGCAAGCGTGTCGCCTGGTCAAAAGCCCGTCGCGCTTATAGTATGGCGCTCGTGGCCATAGCCACCGGCGGGTTGCCTCCGGGATGGACAAACCCTTGCGCATTATCTATTATAGATGATGTTCTTTCCGGGAACCGGGGCGTGGAACCTGGCTAAAAAATAGGGGGCAGGGAGCGAAGAACGGAACCGGGCAAAATGCGGGTTTAATCTTCTGCCGTAATTTTTTTGGGTGGCGGCGGGATTGGAACAAACACATTATGAAGATATTAGTCACAGGAGCCGCCGGTTTTATCGGGTTTCATGTTGCGCGGCGCTTGCTCGACCGTGGCGATCAGGTCGCGGGATGGGATAATCTCGGCGATTATTATGATGTGAGCCTGAAAAAGGCGCGCCTGCAAAAACTGAACGGCTACGACAACTTTAAATTTCTCAAGATCGAGCTGGCGCTTCCGGATCAGGTTGAAGCGGCATTTCATAAGTTCGGGCCGGAACGGGTTGTGCACCTGGCCGCCCAGCCCGGGGTCAGGTATTCGTTAAAAAACCCGCAGGCCTATATCAACAGCAATATCCATGGTTTTATGAATATCCTTGAGGCCTGCCGTTACCAGCAGGTCCAGCACCTGGTCTACGCGTCATCCAGTTCCATTTACGGGATGAATAAGGTGGTGCCTTTTTCCGTGCACCATAATGTGGATCACCCCATCAGCTTGTATGCCGCCACCAAGAAAGCCAACGAGTTGATGGCGCATTCCTACAGCCATTTATATGGCCTGCCCACGACGGGCTTGCGCTTTTTCACGGTCTACGGCCCCTGGGGGCGTCCGGATATGGCCCCGTTCCTGTTTACCCGGTCCATTCTGGAAGGACGGCCCATCCAGGTTTTCAATAACGGTCGCATGCAACGGGATTTCACCTACATTGATGATATTGTCGAAGGTGTTGTGCGGGTGCTGGATCTTCCGCCGCGGGCCAATGCCCTTTGGGACCGGGTCAAGGCTGATCCTGGGACCAGCAGCGCTCCTTACCGGATTTATAACATCGGCAATCATAAGCCGGAACAACTCCTGCGCTTCATCGAAATCTTGGAGACTTGCTTGGGCAAGAAAGCCGAAAAGGAGTTAAGACCCATGCAGGCCGGGGATGTGGAGTCCACCTGCGCGGATATCGAGGATTTGGTCCGGGACACAGGGTTTCAGCCGAGCACTTCATTGGAAGTGGGCATTAAAAAATTTGTGGATTGGTATCGGGAGTATTATCAAACGCGGGGCACCTGATTAATCAATCCCCTAAGTCCTTGAAAGGAATCAGATCATGACCAAAGTCGTTATTTTGGCGGGTGGATTGGGAACCCGTTTAGCCGAAGAAACCGAGCTCAAACCCAAACCGATGATCGAAATCGGTGGTAAACCCATCCTGTGGCATATCATGCAAGGTTATGCCCATTACGGGGTCAAGGAGTTTTTCGTTGCCTTGGGTTATAAAGGCGAGGTCATCAAGCGTTATTTTTGCGACTACCATAACATGGGCAGTGATATGACCATTAACCTGGCCAGCGGGCAGGTTACAAAAAGAAAAACCGATTCCGAGAAGTGGGTGGTGCATTTAATCGATACAGGCAAAGACACATTAACCGGTGGTCGCGTTAAGCGCCTGGAACCTTTGCTTAAGGGCGAGAGGTTCATGGTGACCTACGGTGACGGTGTAGCCAATATTGATATCCGTGCATTGCTGAAATTCCATCAGGCTCAAGGATGTATCGGCACGGTTTCGGCGGTGCGTCCGCCATCCCGGTTCGGCGGGATTGTGCTGGCCGGCAACAAGATTGTGGAGTTCACGGAAAAACCCCAGATTGGCGAAGGCTGGATCAACGGTGGATTCATGGTGTTTGAGCCGGGTGTATTTAAATATCTGCAAGATGACCGCAGTATCCTTGAAATTGATGCGCTGGAACGTATGGCCAAAGACCGTCAGCTTGCGGCCTATCGCCATGATCGTTTCTGGCAATGTATGGATACCTTGCGCGACAAACGGCTTTTGGAAAGTTTGTGGGAGCAAGATCACGCGCCTTGGAAAGTTTGGTGAGCGCGGGGCGCAGTTTAAGTTGCAAGTGGAAAGTTGAAGTTGAAGAATGAGTAAAAGCTTTGAAGATTTGGATGTTTGGCAACGCAGTCGAACGCTGGCGGTGTGTGTTTTTCGCACGCTACAAGCCTGCAAGGATTATGGCTTTCGTGATCAAATTACTCGTGCAGCGGTGTCCATCCCCTCTAACATTGCCGAGGGAGCAGAACGCATTACACGTAAGGAATTTGCCCAGTTTATAGGTTATGCAAAAGGTTCAGCCGGTGAATTGCGTACCCAACTGATGATCGCGGCGGATTTGGGCTACCTCACTGAAAATAATGCCGCTGAGTTGGTCAATGAGGCAACAGAGATCTCCAAAATGTTGTTCGGGCTGATAAAATCTCTCAAGGCCCTTTCCCCTTAAACTTGATTTATGAAAACTCTTTCTGGTTTCTATCGCGGCAAGCGGTTGCTGGTGACCGGCCATACCGGCTTCAAAGGTGCCTGGCTCTCGCTCTGGCTCCATGCGCTGGGTGCCCGGGTGACCGGTTACGCCCTTACGCCGCCAACTGATCCAAGCTTGTATGACTTATGCGGCCTGGACAAGCTGGTTACCAGCGTGGTTGCCGATATCCGGGATCCGGTGGCGTTGACCCGGGCCTTGCAGTCGGCCGCTCCGGAAATTGTTATTCACATGGCGGCCCAGCCGTTAGTGCGCGCATCCTATAATAATCCGGTGGAAACCTATGCGGTCAACGTTATGGGCACGGTGAATCTCTTGGAGGCCGTGCGCAATTGCAAAAGCGTGAAAGCCGTTGTTAATGTAACCACCGATAAATGTTATGATAACAAGGAGCGCTTGCAGGGATACCGGGAGGATGAACCCCTGGGCGGCTACGATCCGTATTCCAGCAGCAAGGCCTGTTCGGAAATTGTCACCGCCGCCTATCGAACCTCTTTTTTTAATCCGAAAATTTTTAAGCAACACGGCATGGCACTGGCCACCGCCCGGGCCGGCAATGTCATTGGTGGTGGTGATTGGGCCGCTGACCGGTTGGTTCCCGATTGCGTGCGCGCGTTTTTAAATAGCGGCAAAATCGTAGTAAGAAACCCACAGGCCGTCAGGCCCTGGCAATATGTTCTGGAGCCGCTTTCCGGTTATCTGTTGCTGGCCCAAAAACTGGTGGAGGAAGGGCCGCGTTTTGCAAGCGCCTGGAACTTCGGGCCAAATGATGAAGATGCCCGGCCAGTGCAATGGATCGTTGATAAACTGTGCGCGCTATGGGGAAATAAAACTACTTATATCCCGGATAAAGGAGCACCCTGCGACCGGGGCGAACATCCGCACGAGGCGCATTATTTAAAGCTGGATTGGTCCAAGGCCCGGACGGAGCTGGGCTGGCGCCCAAGATGGAACTTGGCGCAAGCGCTTGGCAAAACCGTCGAATGGACCAAGGCATATCAGGCCCAAGAAGACGTCCGCGCCGTTTGCCTGCGGCAGATCGAGGAATACGCCGGGGAAAATACGGGAGGCTGAATAAAATATATGGGGCGGGAATCGGCAAACACCAAAGATGTAAATCGGGCATTGACAACGATCTTCGATGTTGTGGCGTGCCAACTGCCGGCGGCCAACGTGGAGTGCATCCTTGTCGGCGGTTTTGCCGTTAATTATCATGGTTATACGCGCAATACCTTGGACGTGGATTTTATGATTGTTGCGCAACAACTTGACGCCGTAAGACGGATCATGATGGCGGCGGGGTTTACGAACATGACCAGTGACGCAAACGTGGCCTTTTTCAACGCCCCGGGATCGCCTCTGCGCGTTGATTTCCTGCGTGTGGACGGGGGCACAATGCGCAAACTCCTCGTCAATGCCGTCAACGCCAACGTGTATGGGCATGCGATCAAGGTTCCGGCGCTCAGGGACCTGATTGCGATGAAAATTTTTTCCTTATCCCAGGATTGCGATCGGCGTCTGGGCAAGGACCTGCCCGACATTGCCTATTTGAGTGTGCTCCATAAGCTCGATTTAGCGTCGGATATTCGGCCGCTCTGTGATCGGTTTGGAACGCGTAAGATCTATGATCTTATCCAGGGCCAAGTGAAAGCATTAAGAACTCCATGAATCGTGCGCAAACAATATTAAACTCGCCACCCCCCCGGCTGACCATGGATGAGTTCGCCGATTTTGTGACAACCGCGCTGCAAACATCCAATCAGGCCCGTGCGGCGCGACAAAAGGAACTGGAGGAAAGGGTCCGGATGCCATTTCGCCTGCCAGGCGATAATCCGGTTGCGAAGAAGGGAAGGAAAACGGGGGATGACCGATAGGGGCAAAATATCTGCAGTTTCAGAAGCGGCGCTTGAAAAAGTTTTGCGGGAGCGTGTCTTGATTGCGGCGGCAAAACATTATGCCGTCAAGCACCGGAAGAAGCCGGCGTTTAAGGCCGGTGACCGGATTTCCTACGCCGGCCGGGTGTTCGATGATAAGGAAATCATCAACCTGGTTGACGCGTCTTTGGACTTCTGGCTGACCACCGGACGTTATGCGCAGCGGTTTGAAAAAGAGTTTGCCGAATTTCTCGGAATCAAACATTGTTCGCTGGTAAACTCGGGCTCCTCGGCCAACCTGCTGGCCTTCATGGCCTTGACCTCGCCCAAATTGGGTGACCGGCGCATCCAGCGGGGGGACGAGGTCATTACCGTGGCCGCCGGTTTCCCCACGACGGTGGCGCCCCTCATCCAGTTTGGCGCAACGCCGGTATTTGTGGATGTGGAGCTACCGTCATATAACATTGATTGTGTGCAGCTGGCCAAGGCGTTATCTTCAAAGTCCAAAGCCGTCATGCTTGCGCATACGCTCGGCAATCCCTTTGATCTTAAGCATGTGCGCTCGTTTTGCGATCAACACCATAGCATCGTTGGCGTGGCCCGTTTGTTGAACCACCAGACGGCGGATTCTTTGCAT
>CAYYBV010000075.1:1022-1686 GCA_964469675.1 uncultured Verrucomicrobiota bacterium | reverse complement strand
GGCGGGGCGGTTTATACCAACGACACTTTGCTCAAACGCCTGGTGGAATCGTTCCGGGATTGGGGCCGCGATTGCTGGTGCGCCTCCGGCCATGACAATACCTGTGGCCGCCGGTTCGGACAGCAGTTCGGCGAATTACCGCCGGGATACGACCACAAATATGTTTATTCGCATTTCGGGTACAACTTGAAAGTCACCGATATGCAGGCCGCCGTAGGCTGTGCCCAGTTGGGAAAACTCCCGGATTTCATTGCCGCGCGCAAACGGAACTGGAAATTGCTGCATGACGGCCTGGCTGATCTTGCCAAGGTTTTTATCCTTCCGCAACCGGCGGCAAACTCCGATCCGAGCTGGTTTGGTTTTCTCCTGACCGTCAAGGAAAAGGCCGGGGTCAATCGGGAGCAGATTGTCAATCATCTTGAAGCCGCCGGGATTCAGACCCGGATGCTCTTTGCCGGCAATCTGATCAAGCATCCGTGTTTTGATGAGCTGCGCAAAGAAGGCCGGGGTTACCGGGATGTTGGTAAATTGACCAATACGGATCGCATCATGCGTGACACCTTCTGGGTCGGTGTGTATCCGGGCATGACGGAAGAAATGATGGACTTTATGGTACCTTAATTTTGCATCGCATTAGTTTGCCACAGATGCGAGGCGCGAAGGG
>CAYYBV010000075.1:0-1012 GCA_964469675.1 uncultured Verrucomicrobiota bacterium | reverse complement strand
CAGATGATCGCTTATATGGCTTCAACAGTTCATGACGCAGTTGGGCGATCGTCAAGGAAACTGTAAAATTAAGGAACAATATGGAACGCGTAGTCCATAAAGCGAAATCGTTCAAAGAAGCGGAGGCATGGGACCGCCGACAGCAATTGAGCATGCCCCCTCAGCAAAGAATCAGGGTGGCAAGGGTTTTACAACAAAGGGTATTTGGGCCGCCTAAGGAAATCCGCACATGCCTAAAGAGCACCTAACTGCCGATTTGTTTTCCAGAGATGTCCTTGATTTTCTGCTGCTTTTGCATAAGCAGGAAGTTCGCTATCTGATTATTGGGGGGGAGGCCGTAATATTTCACGGGTATGCGCGGTTGACGGGCGATATGGATTATTTTTATGAGGCAACCCCAAAAAATGTCCAACGACTATATGCGGTGCTGCGAGAGTTCTGGAAGGGCAAGGTGCCGGGCATTGCTGCAGCGAAAGAGCTTCTTCCCGTTGGGTTGGTAGTTCAATTCGGTTTGCCGCCTAACCGGATTGACTTGGTGAATCAAAGTGATGGGGTAAACTTCAAGGAGGCATGGCGCAACAGGGTAATTGTTCGATTAAAAGGGACCGGCTTGGCAGACACGTTCATATTCTATCTTGGGCTCGAGGATCTCATCCGAAATAAACGGGCATCCGGTCGTTCGAAAGACCTGGATGATTTGCGCTTTTTGGAATCAGAACAGAAATGAAAGGCAGGCGGGATAACGCCTATTTCCGATCCCGGCGCGGCGGACAAGCAATCAAATGTTGCGACTTGACTGCGTGTTGCCCAAATCGAAAAATCATGTGTTTTGATGAGCTGCGCAAAGAAGGCCGGGGTTACCGGGATGTTGGTAAATTGACCAATACGGATCGCATCATGCGTGACACCTTCTGGGTCGGTGTGTATCCGGGCATGACGGAAGAAATGATGGACTTTATGGTACCTTAATTTTGCATCGCATTAGTTTGCCACAGATGCGAGGCGCGAAGGG
>CAYYBV010000074.1:7136-9134 GCA_964469675.1 uncultured Verrucomicrobiota bacterium | reverse complement strand
TAGCCGTGGCCGGGTTACTGTTGTTCAGTTTCTTCTGGGGGTTTGTGCTCAAGCGCCAGGTAGCGGCCCGGACCCACGACTTGGCGTTGCGCAACGAACAACTTCAGGCGGTGTGCGCACAGATGCAACATGCCGAACAAATGATGCGCGAAAGCGAATTCAAGCATCGCATGTTGTTCGAGACCGCCGGCGACGCCATTATGCTCATGCGCAAAGACCGATTCGTGGATTGCAATGTCCGGACGCTAAGCATGTATGCGTGCCGGCGCGAACAGATCATCGGCGCGCCGCCCTACGAATTCTCGCCGCCCACACAACCGGACGGGATGAGTTCTGAAGCGAAGGCCCTGGAGAAGATCAGCCTGGCACTTACGGATGGTCCGCAATTCTTCGAATGGCAACACTGCCGCTTGGATAAGACGCCATTCCTGGCCGAGGTGAGTTTGAACCGCCTGGAGCTGGAAGGGGAAATCCTGTTGCAGGCCATCGTGCGTGACATCACCGAGCGCAAAGCGGCAGAGGAAGCTCTGCGCCAGAGCGAATCCACCCTGCGCAGCGTTTTTCGGGCCGCGCCGGTCGGCATCTGCATCATGAAGGACCGGGTGTATAAGAGCGCCAACAAGTACTGGTGCGAGAAGTTCGGCTACCCGGAAGCAAGCATCATCGGCAAGTCCACCCGGATGCTGTATGAGAGCGAAGAGGAATATAACCGCGTGGGGCATGAATTGTATACCCATTTAATGGAAAAAGGCCTGGCCTCGGTCGAGACTAAATTGCGCTGCCGCAACGGGATGGTGCGCGAGGTCGTCGTGACGGCCGCTCCCGTCCGGCAAGATGATCTCTCTGCCGGCACAGTGGTCATCGTTCACGACATCACCGAGCGCAATCGGACCGAGGCGGAATTGCGGATGACCCAGGCCGGCCTTGAGCGGCGCGTCATTGAGCGCACGGCGGAACTGGCCGCCGCCAAGAACCGGGCCGAATCCGCCGACCGCGTGAAGTCCGCCTTCCTCGCCACCATGTCCCACGAACTGCGCACACCGCTTAACTCCATCATCGGCTTTACCGGCCTCCTGCTGCAGGGGCTGGCAGGCCCGCTGAACGCGGAGCAAACCAAGCAGCTCCGCATGGTTAAAGACAGCGGACAACATTTGCTGGCGCTGATCAATGATGTGCTGGATATCTCCAAGATCGAGGCCGGGCAGATCGAGATTGTCAACGCGGCATTTGACTTGGCCGAGTCCGTGCGCAAGGTCGCGCACACGATGATGCCGCTGGCCGACAAGAAGTTGCTGCGGCTGATCACGCAGATCGCGCCGGAAGTGAGCCTGATTACCAGCGATCGCCGGCGCATCGAGCAGATTCTTCTGAACCTATTGAGCAATGCAATCAAATTTACCGGGCAGGGCCAAATCAAACTGACGGTGGATAGCGTGCCCGGCATGTCACAAATTCCGCATGCCGCAATCCGTGTTTCCGTGGCCGACACTGGGCCGGGCATCAAGCGCGAGGACCTGGCCAAGTTGTTTCAGCCTTTTCGCCAGCTGGACACCGGTCTGACACGCCAGCACGAGGGCACGGGGCTGGGGCTGGCCATCTGCAAGCGGCTGGTGGAGCTGCTGGGCGGCACGATCACGGTGGAAAGTGAGTTGGGCAAAGGAAGCACATTTGAATTCATACTGCCAATCCAGCGGGGAGCGAGGTTATGAAGCACACTATTCTGCTCATCGAAGACAACGAGCACAACCTTTACCTGGAGACATTTCTGCTGGAACAGAGCGGTTTCAAGGTTGTTGCCGCCCGCAGCGGCCCTGAAGGCATTGCGCTGGCGGCCAAAATTCAGCCCAGCCTGATTCTCCTCGACATCCAATTGCCGCTGATGGATGGTTACGCCGTGGCGCGCGCGTTGAGACAGAACCGGGCCTTAACGGAGGTGCCGGTCGTGGCGGTTACTTCTTACGCGATGGTGGGCGACCGGGAACGATCTTTGCAGGCGGG
>CAYYBV010000074.1:0-7114 GCA_964469675.1 uncultured Verrucomicrobiota bacterium | reverse complement strand
CCGATACATTCAGGAGCGAAATCGAAAAATACCTGCAAGTCAAACTTGTGAACGGAGGGACCAAAGCATGACGATCCTCACAGTTGACGATAATGAACAGAATCTCTACCAGCTCCAGGTGCTTCTGTCCGCCAACGGTTATCTGGTTGTCACCGCCGCCGACGGCGCGGCCGCGCTGGCCGAGGCGCGCAGGACGCCGCCGGACTTGATCATCAGCGATATCCTGATGCCGACGATGGACGGCTTCGCTTTGTGCCGGGAATGCAAAAAAGACGACCGCTTGCGGTCAATCCCGTTTATCTTCTATACGGCAACCTACACCGATGAACGCGACCGCGAATTCGGGCTTAGCCTTGGGGCCGACCGGTTTATCGCCAAGCCGGAGGAGCCAAATGTCATCATCCAGACGATTCAGCAAGTCCTTAATCAGGCCCGGCGCAAAACCGCCACACAGCTTGATCCGGCGGCGAACACCCCGTCGCGGGCGCCGATCAAAGCGCTACAGAAAAACGAAGTCGGTTATCTGCAGCAATACAACTCGACGCTGATTCGCAAGCTGGAGGCCAAGATGCAGCAGTTGGAGCAGATTAACGGCGCGTTGGAGCAGAGTCTTGACGAACTCAAGCGGACGGAGGACGAACTGCAGAAATCCAACCAGGACCTGCAGCAAGCCATGGCTCAATTACAGGCAATGCAGGAGCAAATGATCCGCCAGGAGCGGTTGAGTGCGCTCGGGCAGATGACCGCCGGAATTGTCCACGACTTCAACAACGCCTTGATGCCGATCATTGCCAATGCCGACTATTTTCTCACGCATCCAACCGGACTGGGCGACAGGGAATCCCTCGCCCGGGGTTTTAAGGACATCATGAAGGGCGCGGACGACGCCAAAGAAATTATTAGCCGGCTGCAGGAGTGCTACCGGCCGCAGGATAAAACCACAATAAAGCCGGTAAATATGGGCGAGGTGATCCAGTCAGTTATGGATTTAACCCAATCGCGCTGGCAGAAGGAGATAAATACCAAGGGAATTACGGTGGATGTGCGGGCGGAGACCCCGGCCGCACCCGTGTATGTGAACGGACACGACTGCGAGTTGAGAGAGGCGCTGATTAACCTGGTGCTCAACGCGATGGACGCCATGCCGCAGGGTGGCGCAATAACGATACGTTGCCGGCAGGAGGACATGCATGTGATTGTGGAGGTGAGTGATACCGGAACAGGCATGCCGCCGGAAGTTAAAAAGCATTGCTTTGAACCGTTTGTCTCGACCAAAGGCGCGCAGGGCACCGGCCTGGGCCTGGCCATGGTTTATGGAATTGTGCGCCGGCATGGCGGAACGATTACCGTGGAGAGCGCGTGCGGTAAGGGAACGACGTTTCGGATCGAGCTTGCATCCCACCGGCCGACGCAAGTTGATAAATCCGCGCCAGTTTAAGCGGCATCGTGGCGACTGGCGCCGTAGTGGATTCTGCTGGTTGACGATCATGCTATGAATTTGAAAACCATGGCCTGCCTTTTGACCAATGCGGGGCGCAACTTGCGAAAGATCCAGAATGGCATGCAGGGAATTCTGGCTTGCAGAAGGGGGCATTCGAACTGGTCATCGCTGGCCGGGCCTCAACAGGAATGAGCGGCAACGAGGCGGCCACGGTTTGCAAGGCGCTGAAAGCAATGGCGCAATAAAATATTTGGCTAAATAAGGCTGGACTTTTGCGCGCAATAGGCTATAAACACCAGATTTCATGTCAACAGGGAGATCAACCTATGCCGAAAATGAAGACCAAGAAAGCGTTGCGCAAGCGGTTCCGTAAAACCGCCACTGGTAAGATAATCCATCTGGGTGCCGGGCGGGGGCATTTAATGACCACCAAATCGCGCAAACGCAAGCGTAATGCCCGCAATAAGTGCGTTTTGGGCCACATGGAACAGAAACGCATCGGGAACCTGTTTTAATTTTTTGTAAATCGAGGAGGATAATGCGTCATGCCAAGAGCCACTAATGCGCCAGCCTCACGCCGTCGGAGAAAAAGCCGCCTGGCACAGGCCAGCGGGTTTTACGGGTCGCGCAGTAAATTGATCCGCCAGGCCACGGAAGCCGTGGACCGGGCCATGCGCCTGGCCACCATCCATCGC
The DNA here is from genome assembly GCA_964469675.1 of uncultured Verrucomicrobiota bacterium. Taxonomy (GTDB): domain Bacteria; phylum Verrucomicrobiota; class Kiritimatiellia; order JAAZAB01; family JAAZAB01; genus VSJD01. The sequence continues at coordinate 4,978 of CAYYBV010000074.1, read as the reverse complement.
AAGCTTAAAAAACGCGAGTACCGCAGCCTGTGGATTGCGCGTGTTTCGGCCGCCTGCCGTCTGAACGGTATCACCTACAGTCGTTTTATCGAGGGGCTGACCAAAGCCCGTGTGGAGCTCAATCGCAAAATGCTTTCCGAAATTGCCATCCACGATCCGGAAGGATTCGCCAAGATCGTGGGCGAAGCCAAATCCGCCCGGGGGTGATGTTGCAATTTGAATCTATTCACCGAAACGGCGGACTCCCTTGAGCCCGCCGTTTTTATTTCCGTGCAAGCGGTTGTGTCAAAAGTGCTGGGCCTGTGGATAAGCGGTGTGCCGGCATCTTGACAGGCGCGTGGCGAAAAAATAAATTGCATTCTGGCACAAGCTGCCGGTTCGTGATCAGTTCAAACCGCATCTCACTTGAAGGAGCGGTGCCATGAGCGACAAATATGAGCGCTGGCTGGTGCAGGAGGCGCCGAAATGGGTGCGGGCGGGCATCGTTTCGGCGGAAACTACTGAGCGCCTGCGCGCGTATTATGGCATGACGGGTGAGCCCGCCGGCCGCAGTTGGGCGGTGGTGATCTTCAGTATTATCGGTGCCGCGCTGATCGGACTTGGCATCATCATGGTGCTGGGGTACAACTGGGAGCAGCTCTCGCACGGTATGCGGGCCGTCATTTCTTTTATTCCGCTGGCCGCGGCCCAAGCCCTGGCCGGCTGGATGTTCTGGACCGGCCGTCGCAGCGCGGCCTGGCGCGAGGGGGTCGGCACGTTGCTCGTTATGGCCGTCGGCGCCTCGCTGGTGTTGATTGCCCAGACCTATAACCTGGGCGGCACCTGGCAGGATTTTATGCTGACCTGGATGCTGCTGAGCCTGCCGGTGGTCTATCTATTCCAAGCCGCGGTCCCCGCCATTATATTCATGGCCGGTATTACCGCATGGCTGACGGGGTACTGGAACCATTTGCCGCTCCTGGGGTTCGGGACTTTACTGCTGGCCGTCATCCCTTTTGTTGGCTGGAAAATAAGGGAAAATCGCTATGGTCCCGGTGCTGTATTCCCAATGTGGGCATTGGTTGTCTGCCTAAGCATCGCGCTGGGGTTCAGTTTGCATCACGATATTGACGTGCTGTGGATCCAGGCTTACGCGGGATTTTTTGCGGCATTGTTCCTGGCCGGCGCCACCTGGTTCAGCAAGACACCGGCTTTTTGGCAACGTCCGTTTTTTACCGCCGGCGCCTGCGGCACGGCAGTGTTGGCGTTCCTGTTAACCTTTGCGTGGCCCTGGGAACACATTGGGCGGCAAACCCTGTTTGCAAAGGGTGTGTTTCAACGGCCCGAGTCGGCCGTGATGCTTGTGATTATCACGCTGCTGACGCTGGCCATCATCCCTTTGCTAGCCCGCGCCGTCCGGCGCCGGGAGCTGGCGGTTGTGCTTTACGGCGCGTGTCCAATCATTTCCTTTACGGGTTATGCCGTCGGGCTTCAGCAAGGCCCGTTACTATGGTTGATTTTCAACGCCTATTTTATTGCACTGGCGCTCTGCCTGCTTATTATCGGCATCAAGGAGTCGCGGTTAGGACCGGTCAATGCCGGGATGCTGATGCTGGTTGCCCTGATTTTAGCCCGATTTTTTGACGCCGATTTCGGCCTGCTGGCCAAGGGGCTTGTTTTCATCGTGGCGGGAATTGCCTCCTTGGTGATTAATATCATCATGCTGAAGCAAAAAAGGAGCAAGTAAATGAAAGTAGCGCCCTGGGTTCTGGCGTTGCTGGCGGCAACTTTCCTGGCGCAGTGGGCCGTGCCTGCCTCGATTATCTGGCGTTATGAAACCGTGCTGGCTAAAGGAAAAGTGTTCAAATTCAAGACGCAGCCGGTGGATCCCTATGACCCCTTTCGCGGGCGGTATGTCGCCTTGAGTTTTGAACTGGAAAGTGCGCCGTTAATCGATAAGCGTCGGAGTCCTGAACCCGGTGAAAGTATGTTTGCCCTGATTGCGATCGATGTAAACGGGTTTGCCCGGATCAAGGGGCTTACATTTGAGCGGCCGCCAAAAGATGATTGTTTGGGCATAGAAGTCCGTTACTGCCAATCGCCAACCAATGTCTTGATTCGGCTCCCGTTCGACCGGTATTATATGAACGAAAAGCAGGCGCCGGCCGCGGAAACCGCCTACCGCAAGCATTCGCAGCGCGGTGGCAAGCAGGATGCGTACGCCACCGTGCGGGTGCATAACGGACGGGCCGTGATCGAAGACCTGTATGTGGCCGACAAACCCATCCGTGAGTTTTTAAAACCATAACACAAATTAACGAGGTATATTTATGGCAGGAATTTTCAAGGCATATGATATCCGGGGAGTGTTCGGCAGGGATTTGGACGAGGACCTGGCCTTCAAGATCGGCCGTGCGTTTGTGAGCTTTCTGAACTGCCGGCGAGTGGTGGTAGGGCAGGACATGCGGTCGAGCTCGGATGCCATGTACCGGGCGCTGACCCGCGGGTTAACCATACAGGGCGCCGATGTGATTCGGCTGGGCGTCTGTTCCACGCCAATGTCCTATTACGCCAACGGCAAACTGGGCGCTGATGCCGGCATCATGATCACGGCTTCGCACAATCCAGGCGAGTGGAACGGCTTCAAACTCTGCCGCGAAAAAGCGACCCCGATCAGCGGTGCAACCGGAATCCAGGATATCGAGCAGCGCGTGAGGAAATCTGATTTTGCACCGGCGGCGACCGCGCCGGGTAAGATCACGAGCTATGATATCCTGCCGGAATACATCCGGCATGTTCAAAAACTTGCGGCCATCCGGCGTCCGATCGTGATTGCGGCTGATTTTGCCAACGCCATGGGCTGTGTCGAGGCCAAAGCCCTGGCGGGGCTGATGCGGGTGGATGCTTTGTATGACACCCTGGACGGCACCTTTCCGCATCACGAGGCCAATCCGCTCAAAACCGAGACCCTGGCCGATCTTCAGCAAAAGGTTCGGGCGGGCGGCTACGACTTCGGCGCCGCCTTTGATGGCGATGCTGACCGCGTAGGCTTCGTGGACGAGACCGGCGCCATCGTGCCCATGGACATGATCACGCTGCTAATCGCGCAAAGCATTTTGCAGAAGCAGAAAGGCGTAATTCTTTACGATTTGCGCAGCAGCTGGACCGTGCGCGAAGTTGTTCTGGAAAACGGCGGCACGCCGCAAATGTGCCGGGTAGGGCATGCCTTCATTAAACAGCAAATGCGCGAAGCCCGCGCGCTCTTTGCGGGAGAACTCTCCGGGCATTACTATTTCCAGGAAAATTGTTTTACGGAGAGCTCCGCCATGGCGGTGCTTTATGTCGCCAACCTGCTGAGCCAGTCGCGAAGCAAGCTTTCCGAGATGATCAAGCCCTTTCAGCGCTATTTCAAGAGCCCGGAGATTAACTCGGAAGTCCGTGACCCGCCGGCAGTCCTGGCGCGGCTGAAGAGCCAATTTTGCGGCGGCAAACAATTTGAGCTCGACGGGCTCAGCGTTGAATATTCCGACTGGTGGTTTAACGTGCGCTGTTCAAACACCGAGCCGCTGGTTCGGCTGAACCTGGAAGCCAAAACCCGGGCGCAGTTGGATCAGCACATGCAGGATCTCCTGGCCCTCATCCGTGCCGCATGAACCCCGGGCTGATCAAAACCATCCGCGGCCAGCACGCCAAGCGCTTTGGCGCGCCGCCCGCCGTTTTGGCCTATGCTCCCGGGCGCGTGGAAATTCTCGGCAACCATACTGATTATAACGAGGGGTTTGTACTTTCCGCCGCGATTGATTTGGGTATCGGCCTGGCACTGAGCCCCGCAGAGGGCGCGGCCGGCACGGTACAGGCGCTGGATATTCCGGAAGAGGCGCGCTTTGACCTGCCGGTTACCGCGCCCGCAAAGCAGCCGCTGTGGGTCAATTATGTGCGCGGCGTGGTAAACAAACTGGCCGTCCGCGGCCGAATCGAGCCGGGCTTCCAGGCCACATTTGCGGGCGATATTCCGATGGGCGCGGGCCTTTCCAGCTCCGCCGCGCTGGAAATTGCCGCGGCCCTGGCGCTTTGCCGGCTTTACAATATCACGGCCACGCCATTGGAATTGGCCAAAATCGGCCAGGCGGCCGAAAACGATTTTACCGGCGCGCACTGCGGCCTGCTGGACCAGATTTCCAGCCTGAACGGCAAGCCGGAATCCCTGGTCTTCACGGATTTCAGATCGCTGAAGGTTGAAACCGTGCCGTTGACGGCGGAAATCGCCTTTTTGCTTGTTGACACCTGTGTGAAGCACAGCCTGCCAGGCTTCGTCGACGCGCTACGCCCAGGCAAGGTGGTATCGGTCTACAATGAATGCCGGGCACAGTGCGAACGCGCTTCCGCTTTTTTCGCCTCCGTGCTCGATCATCCGGTCACGGCCCTGCGCGATGTCTCGCATGATGAATATAAAGCGTTTGCCGCGCGCCTGGAACCCGGCGCGGCGCGGCGCGCGGCACATGTGATCGGGGAAAATGCGCGCGTGCTTGAAGCCCGCCGGCTCCTGCGCGCGGGTGATGTGCGGGCGTTTGGCCAGCTGATGTATCAATCCCACCACAGCTCGCAGGCGAATTTTGAAAACTCGTGCCCGGAACTGGATTTTATCGTGGCCCAGGCCAGGATGTTGCCACAGGTCCTGGGCGCGCGCCTTTCCGGCGGCGGCTTTGGCGGTAGCGTGGTGCTGATGCTGCACCCCCGCGACGCTTCCGCTATCGGCCAGGTGCTTGCATCCGCTTACAGGCACAAGTTCGGGCACAACTGTAAAACCCACCTGGTCCGGACCGCGGCAGGGGCATGCGTGCTCTAACCCGAAGGATTAATTCATCACGGCCAGGCCGTCTGTTGCCAGCGCCATGACCCACCGCGCCGGACTGACGCAACGCAAAATTCGGGCAGGTAAAAAGCAGTTGACGCCGATCTTCGGCCTGATACCATGAGGGCCTGTTGCGCAAACTGGCAA
>CAYYBV010000073.1:5737-9255 GCA_964469675.1 uncultured Verrucomicrobiota bacterium | reverse complement strand
ACGGACGTTGCGAATTTGCGCACGGAGTTTTCGGCCAGGCGCAGGCCCTGCTTGCAGATCGGACCAGTAACCAGGGCGTCAAAAATTTGGGCCATGCAGCCTTTGACCGCCGCCGTAATCCAGCGTGCGGCCGCCTGCCCTTGTGCTTTGCCGGTTCGGCCGGGACGCCAGGCCAGAGGCGGGGGCTTCTGCCGGATGGACCGTAATTTTAACCCATTGCCATTCTTTCCCGACTGCCCGGAGAATCGGGCGCGCACCGCCAGCATACCTTCCATTTGTAGCGCCGGTCGAAAGAACGGCGTAGTTGCAGCGAAATTGACTAATTTAATATCCTGCTCCGGCTCCCAATTAACAATACGCGCGGTATTATTTTTGCCATCCGCCAACTGCCAGGCCGGCGGCAAAGGCAAACTTAGCTGTGTCGCCTGACGGCACAAAACCGCTCGGCTGCCGATCAGCACGAACCGCAAGGTGACCGGCCAACGGTTTTGGTACAGGGCCTTCAAGGCCACTTCCGGCCCGATCCCCCCAGGGTCACCAAGTGTTATGGCGATAGTTTGCACAGTAAACAATTCACCCTTATAAAAACCCGGAAAATACCTGCATCTTTGCTGTAATTATTTAGATCGGGCGTTATATGAACAATTGACCAGGCAACGCCGCGGGCGCTTGTCATCCTTTGACGGATGAGACTGCAAGGCGGCCAATTTAAGAATAGCTGCGGTTAGTATTTCCTGATAAACGCCTTCTGTTTCAAGCGCTCTATCCAGGCATCATAAAGCCGTTTGGCTTCCTGCTTTTCAAGCTCACCGCGAATAGTGTCATGGACTTTATCAAATGGCATCACAGTGGCATCCCGCCGCCCCTCGACTTTCAGGATATACAGATCCCCGCCAACCGGGATGATCGCGCTGATCTCGCCAGGCTTGAGCGTCTGGATAACGGCGGCCAGTTCCGGCCGCCGGCTGGCGGGGTCAACCCAACCCCAGTCACCGCCGTCCTGGGCGCGCGCGCTTTGAGACACTTGCCTCGCCAGGTCCGCGAATGATTCGCCCGCCTGCAGTCGCTTGTGCACATCTTCCGCCTGCTTGCGCTTGACGGCGTTTTCCTCGTCGTTCTTGCCGCCATTAATAATAATCATGCGCAGGTGAACCTGCGCGGGGGTGCGAAAAGTGTCGCCCGCTTTTTCATAAGCCGCACGCACGTCCTGCGGTGAGACCGAAACCTTACTTTCCACTTCACGGTCACGCAGGAAGGACACGATCATGGATTTCTTCAGATTGGCCTGCCACTCCTCCAGCGTAAGCCCCTCATCATCCAGCGCCTTGCGGAACGCGGCCCGATTATTGCCGAATTTGGTGCGCACAATTTCTTCTGTACGGCTCTGCACAATCTTGTCCGGAAGATTCATTTCTTTCTGCTGATTAAACGCATCGAGGATTAACTCCCGCTCGATAAGCGCTTGAAGCGTCTTGGCGTAGGCATCTTCCAGTTTACGGTCCAAATCCGCGCCCTGGGTGGTCTCGCGCAATTGGCGTTCGACCGGCTGCATGGCCGCCATGACCTCCATCACGGTCACGAGCCGATCATTAACCTGCGCCGCACAGCCTTCCACAGGAATTGTTTTGCCAGGGCTCCCGGCAGGAAAAATTAGCCCGAGCGCCAAAACCAGCGCGGGCCACGAAAATATTTCTGCGCGAATCAGCATGGCAATGGCATTTCCCCCTTCTTTGAAGCACTATGGCACAGTCGCGTTTATCGCGCAAGCCTAAGCCATCCGGATTAATACCATGCCTGTTTTTCAAAGCCTTGTGATTTTTCACTTACCCCGAAAAGCCGCTTGATCGCAAACGAAGGGGGGTATAATTTGCGATATATATAGCTTTTGGGCCGCAAATCAACAGGATGACAACTTTAATGGATCAAATATTATGAAGACCGGCAAAATTCTTATCGGATGGGCTTCCCGGGATGTCACACCGGACAAAAAGGTATCACTGTTCGGGCAGTTCCATGTGCGGATTTCGGAAGGAATCCATGACCGGCTGACGACGACGGCCCTGGCCCTGGAAAGCAAGGACGGGCGCGAGCAATCCATCATGGTTTCTTTGGATTCCGCCTGGATCTCGGATGCGGTCCTGAAACTATGCCGGGCGCATTTGAAGCGGCACCTGCCGGACTTTGACCCCAAAATGCTGCTGATCAATGCCACACACACGCATACGGCGCCGGGCCAGATTGGATCAGCGTTTGCCGATCCGCCCAATCTCGGGGCGGATGTCATGACCAACCAGGAATACACCGATTTTCTTTGCGCTCAAATATGCGCGGCGGCGGTTGAAGCCTGGCAGCGCCGGAAGCCCGGCGCGCTTGCCTGGGGCCGGGCCCATGCAGTGATTGGTTTTAACCGCCGGATATCCTATTTCGACGGCACCACAGTAATGTATGGACAAACCGATAAGCCCGAGTTCTCGCATATCGAAGGCTCTGAAAATCATGCCGTTGACCTGCTGTTCACCTATGACGCCGGGCACAAGCTCACCGGCATGATCGTCAATGTCCCCTGCCCTTCCCAGTGCGCGGAAGTCGCCTGGTTTATTTCCGCGGATTACTGGCACGAGACCCGCATCGCGATTCGCAAAAGGCACGGCCAAAAGCTGTTTATCCTGCCGCAGTGTTCCGCGGCCGGCGACCAGTCCCCACGCCCGATGGTCGATCGCCGGGCGCACGCCCGGATGCTGAAACTGAAAGGCTACGGCAGCCTTTCCGCCGCGCTTTCCGCCGCAAGCCGGAAAAAGCTCCGCCAAATCCCCCCCGAATTCGACACGGCGCGGCGGCAGGAGATTGCCGACAAACTCGCGGCGGCGGTTGACGAAGTCCTGCCGCTGGTGGCCGGGGATATCCGCGACCGGGTGGAATTCGGGCACCTTGTTTCCGTAATTGATCTGCCGCGCCGGCGCGCAACAGATGCCGAGTTCAAGCTTGCGAAAAAGCAGGTCGCCGAATGGAGCGCCAAGCTGATTGAATTTAAAGACCTGAAGCCGTCTTCCGTTGAATATTCCTCGGCATTCAAGCACCGCAATTTCAGCCAGCAGGTGATTGATATGTATGCCGCCCAGAAGCGGGGCGAAAATTCCATGCCGGTGGAACTGCACACGCTGCGGCTGGGGGATACAGCCTTCTGCTCAAACCGCTTTGAATATTATGTGGACTACGGCCTGCGCATCAAGGCCCGCAGCAAGGCCATCCAGACCTTCATCATCCAGCTGGCCGGCAGAGGGTCCTACCTGCCGACGGAAAGGGCAATGCACGGCGGCGGCTACGGCGCATATATCGCCAGCACGCCCATCGGGCCGGACGGCGGGCAGATGATTGTCGAAAAACAAGTGAAAGATATTGCGACCTTATTTAAAAAAATATGATCGATCCAAACCGAACGGGCCCGGACTATCGCGCTACGCGCTCAGCCTGACCCGCATCGTTCGGCGGCGCTCACGCGCGGGCCGGGGCGAAGCCCT
>CAYYBV010000073.1:0-5727 GCA_964469675.1 uncultured Verrucomicrobiota bacterium | reverse complement strand
GGTCCTCCACGCGCTGGAGCCAATGCGCAATTTCATCCAGCTGCACATCCGCCCCCCTGGCATGCAGGCGCGGGAAGCGATTTTTGATTTGCAGCAGTTCATTGCGGCGCTGCAGGATGAGTTTGCCTTCCTGCACCTCAATCGTCGTGACTTTTTTCTCCGCCGCCATGAGTCGCAGGGCAGCGATCTTGAGCAGGCGGACCAGCGGCGGAGGCAGGGGGCCAAACCGGTCTAAAAACTCCTCGCGCAGGCCGTCGATTTCCGCAATGGTCATGGCGGAGGCGATTTGGCGGTACACGCTTAGCCGCAGGCGTTCATCCTCCACATAGCTCACGGGCAAAAACACCGCACGCGCCGGATCGGCCGCCTGAATCGAAAAATCAATGAAATCCAATTTTACTTCCACAGGCGCAATCCTTATAGGGCTGGCCGGTCCGACTCCATGGGCAATCGGGCTTTTGGCCATTTGCGCAATCGTATAGCGTAACAGCTGGCAGTATAAATCGAACCCGATGGCGGCAATGTGCCCGCTCTGCTCGGGCCCCAGCAGATTGCCCGCCCCGCGGATTTCCAGATCGCGCATGGCCAGGCGGAACCCGGCGCCCAGTTCTGTGTGTTCCAAGATTGCCTGGATGCGTTGGCGCGCGTCATCCAGGAGGCGCGTATGCACCGGCAAAAGCATGTAAGCGTAGGCCTTGCGACTGGACCGGCCCACCCGCCCGCGCAGCTGGTAAAGATCCGCCATGCCAAACCGGTCGGCCCGGTCTATAATGATCGTATTGACGTTCGGAATATCCACCCCGCTTTCAATAATCGTCGTGCACAGCAAAAGATCATAATCGCCGCGTGCAAAATCCAGCATAATGCGCGCCAGCTCTGCCGGCGGCATCTGGCCGTGGCCAACGGCGATGCGCGCCTCGGGTGCTAGTTTTGCCAACCGCTCGCGGACGCGTTCAATTGAATTAACGCGGTTATGCAGATAATAAATCTGCCCATCGCGATTAAGCTCACGCAGAATAGCATCGCGAATAAGCCGGTCATCGTTTTTAGCAACAATGGTCTCAACGGACTGGCGCGCTTTGGGTGAGGTCTGGATCACGCTGATTTCCTTGGCGCCCGTAAGGCTCATGTAAAGCGTGCGCGGTATGGGCGTGGCCGTAAGCATCAACACGTCCACGAGCCGCTGGAGATGCTTGAAGCGCTCCTTGTGGCCGACGCCGAAGCGCTGCTCCTCGTCAATGATCACAAGCCCGAGGTCCTTGAAGCGCACATCTGACTGGATCAGCCGGTGGGTGCCGATGACGATATCCACTCCGCCGGTGGCCAGCGCGCGCACCACGCCGGCCTGCTCCGCGAGCGTGCGGAACCGGCAGAGCAGTTCCACGCGCACGGGGTAGGCCGCCATACGTTCGGCAAACACTTGATAATGCTGTTGCGCTAGAACGGTGGTGGGCACCAGCACGGCCACCTGCTTGCCATTCATGACACATTTGAAAGCGGCGCGCATGGCAACCTCGGTTTTGCCATAGCCGACATCGCCACAGACCAGCCGGTCCATGGGGCGGCTGGTTTCCATGTCGCGCTTGACGTCGCTGATGGCACGCTCCTGGTCCTCGGTTTCCTGGTAAGGGAACGATGCTTCAAATTCTTTCTGCCAGGGGGTGTCGGGCGGGAAGGCAATCCCGGCTTTGGCCTCGCGCGCCGCCTGGATTGCCAACAGGTCGGCGGCTAAGTCGCGCACCGAGCGCTCGGCAGCCGCCTTTTCGCGCGACCAACGCGCGCTTCCCAGCCGGTGCATGTCTGGCGCGTGCTTGCCCGCGCCGATGTAGCGGCTCAGCAGGTGGGCCTGTGAAACGGGCACGTAGAGCTTGGCCTTGGCGGCATACTCAATCGCCAGCGTTTCCTGGCGCTGGCCGTTGAACTTGATCTCGGCCATCCCCAGGTAGCGGCCGATCCCGTGATCCACATGCACCACTAAGTCGCCCGGCTCCAGATTAGTCCAATCGGTAATCGTTTCCCCCGCCGATGCCCCGGCTTTCCTGGAGGTCGACGCGCGGGCGGCTGTCCGCGCGACGCGGTCAGGAAGTAGCTTGGGCCGGCCCAGCAAGTTGGATTCGGAGAGCACGGCCAGTTGGAGATCCGCTTGCAGAAAACCATCCGAAAGCATGCCGATGTGCAGTTGGAAAGCGGGCTCGGGATTCATCTCGCGGAACCGGTCCAAGGCGCCCTGGGTATAGAAGAAGATATGCACGCGCAGCCCACCAGTCGCGGGGCGAGTACGTTCGGCCAGACTTGCCAGCCACTGGCGGCGGTGCTCGGCAAAGATGTCCGGCGCCAGGAGGTCGTGGCGCGGGGCGGCCAGCGCAGTCACTGGCCGAAATCCAAAATCGAGGCGCACGGCAGACGGCGGCCAGGCGAAATCTTCCGTCGGGCCGGCAGCGTCGGAACCCTGTTCGCCGCCCGCTGCGCCCCGCGCCGCACTTATGTCCGTTTCAACCGTGGTATCGAAAACCGGGTCCGGCAGGCATTGCCACGCGTGCGTATTTTCCGCGATGACCTGGCGTATGCGGGCGAAGGTAACAGTCAAGTCGGTGGCCTTGGCTTCGTCCAAAGCTTCCTGATAGATGGCCGCGTGATAGCGGATGCCGGTGTGATGGCGGGCGGCGGAGGGGTAATCGGCGGATAACGGCTCCGACCAGAGCCAGGTTATCTCAGAAGGCAGGTAGTTCATAAACAGACAGCGCGCCCCTGTCTCGGAACGCATCAAGTTCCATTCGCTGACCGGCGGCAGCACCGCTTCCTTCAGACGCGCGAACGAACGCTGGCTGGCGGCATCGAACGAGCGGATGGTTTCCACCAGCGAGCCGAAAAATTCTACCCGGAAGGGGGCATCCGTGTTCAGTGGCCAAACATCAAGGAGTCCGCCGCGCAAGACGGCCTGTCCCCGGGTCTGGACTTCCGGCTCAAAGACATAGCCAGTTTGCTCAAGGCGCGGGACAAGCATCGCTGGGTCATGCTCCTCGCCCGGCGCGATCCGGAAGGTGTGGGCCTTGAGCACGGCGGGCGCGAGTGTCATCTGCATCAGGGCCTGCACGCAGGTGGCAATGACCACCGGCGCCGGGAGGCGACATCTCGCCTGGAGCGCGATCAGCCGCTCAAGGGTCTGCAGGCGTTCACCAAACACCTCCTTTTGAACAGCGGCTTGCTTTGGGTGACCATCGATTACTTTCGGTCGTGTGTCGTCCGCCGGCCGACATCCATCGCCCCTACCGGGAAGCGCTTCCCAGGCGGGATAATATAAAATACGCTCCGGGTGCGGGCCGGCGAGGGCAAGCAGGTTCAGGCGCAGTTCGTCCAGCGAGCGCATGCTGTCGGCCACGACCACCACCGGGCGCCGGAACTCGGAGAGCAGTTCCAGGGCCAGAAAGGCCGTGGCGGAAAAAGACATGGCGGCGAGAGCGCACTGGCCTTTTTCTGCCAGTGCCTTTTCCAATTTCCAGCGCATCTCCGGCGTGATGTGAATGGTGAGCATGGCGCATCCGAAAAATAGAAGTCAGCTTGCCCGCCATAGCCTTGGTCGCCTAAGGCGCCGCCAGAGGCGGGTAAACTTTGGCGACGGCAGGAAATCAAAGGTCAGCAAGAAACATGATCCGTGCAGAATTCCGCATGCGCCGGCACAATCGCACCGCACCCGATAATCCCAAACCGCATCTTCTGCATGACTTTCTTTCGAGCTTCGTTAAGTGTAACGTCCATAGGCCTGAATGGCGGCCATAAGAAGCCGCATTCCACTCAGGCGTGAACCGTTGTTGATACTTCCCGCTGTTGCAAAAACCAGTCCGCGCTTCTCACGCGCCATGTCGAAATCCCGAATAAATTCCGCCACGATATTTATTTCCTCGTTGCGGCTGAACGTGAACGGCGCCAGTTGGCCGCAGATCACTGCTTTCGGCAGGTGTTCCCGAATTTTACTCACCGTCAGGTTCGGGCCAAAGTTGACCGTCGTCATTCCCAGCCGGCCCAAAGCGGGCAGATGCTGGGCCATATCCGAGTCCGAATGTTGGCCACGCATGTCACCAGGGTCAGGACTGTAACGTTCGAATATTCCCTTCAGAATCGGATATCCGAAAAACTCGTACATCTCGACATTCAGCATGGCGCAGCTGTCGTCGCGGAAATAAAATCCGCGCGGCGACGTCGTGGGCGAGTATCCCGCTTCTTCATCTAATACCCGCGCCTGCTCAAGCATGGCCCTAAGGATCAGGTCGCGGAATCGGCCGGCCAGATCGGGATGGTCCACAATCAGATAGACCAGGTTCTCCACGCCATAGATGGACATGGCGAAAGTGATCGGGCCCCGCTGGCCACGGTAGAGCGGAACCCGGCCACCCGCCGCCGTGATCCGCGCTTTCTCCTCCGCCCAGTTGGCGGGAAGCATGAATGTCCGCAGGTTGACGAGCCGCTTTTCCACGCGGTCGAGCAGGGCCTTGAGTTCATCCTCATTGTGCGCCGACTGTTGCAGCCAGTAGGAAATATCATGCCACACATTCTGCGCCTCGAAAATATCATGGAGCGCCTTGATGGGCGGCCACTGGAGCCGGGGATCTGGCTTCCATTCGCCGAGCAGGCGCCGCCCGACGATCTTTTCCGCGATACCGTTGTAACGCTTCCCCAGCTCAACGCGGAAATCATGGTCGTGCACCAAACGGTGCCAGTCCTCTTTGACGCCCAGCTCGGCAAACATGCATTCACATGACATGCCGACCCCGAGCGGCACCTGCGGGCAATCCTTGGCCCATGAATTCTTCATCGCCTTGTCCTGGTCCGCCCAGAACCGGTCCAAGTCAACCGGCGCCAGTCCGCCGTTCGCCTGCGCTTTCCGCACCAGTTTCTCGGCAAGTTTTAAATGCCGGTCTGTGATATAGACACTCATAAGGTTTACACTAACGGGCCCGGCCGGCCTCCAGACGGAAATAGTATTTCGGCAGGGGCCGCCGGTCAATTTGTTTGTTTGCCCCCCCGCTTTTGACTGCGGTATTTATTTGCGCCGGGCGCGCCGGCCCGGCTCCGGCGGGCCTTTACGCCCGTAATTATATTTTCTACAGCTTGCATCCGCCCGATTTTATGTTAATACGTGTGCGCCTTAAAGGACATTATGCACACAGACAAGATCAGAAATATAGCGATCATTGCGCACGTGGACCACGGTAAAACGACGCTGGTGGATAAGCTCCTGCGCCAGAGCGGCTCGTTCCGCGACAACGAGGTGATTACCGAACGGCTGATGGACAGCGGGGACCTTGAACGTGAGCGGGGCATCACGATTAGGTCAAAAAATGGTTCCTTCCGCTACCAGGACCATACCATCAACATTATTGACACGCCCGGCCACGCTGATTTTGGCGGCGAAGTTGAGCGCGTCCTGCAAATGGCTGACGGCGCACTCTTGCTGGTAGATGCCCAAGAAGGGCCCATGCCGCAAACCTATTTTGTGCTCAAAAAAGCACTGGCCCTGCATTTGCCGGTTGTCCTGGTCATCAATAAGATTGACAAGCCGGCAGCGCGGGCCCGCTGGGTCGTGGACCAGGTTTTCGATCTTTTTGTAAAACTGGGCGCCTCCAATCGCATCCTTGATTTTCATGTTGTCTATGCCTCGGCCCGCGATGGCCATGCCAGCCTGGACCCGGAAAATTTTGGCCCGGACATGCAGCCGCTGTTCGATGCCAT
>CAYYBV010000072.1:6365-9284 GCA_964469675.1 uncultured Verrucomicrobiota bacterium | reverse complement strand
TTTTTCATTATAGTAACACCAATTAGCATGTCAATGCTTGCTTGATTATGATCAGGCTTCAAGCGCATTACGGTTGAATAAACTGCCGGGGCCGGGCAATACATTCATTAAATTATGGACGTTAACATGAAACACGGGGCATGGCTCGGGCGGTTCCTTTGCGGCGGTCTGTTGGGCAGTGTTCTGGCCCTGACGGGTTGCGAAGGCAGCAGCGAACATCATTTGGGGGACGGCCATGATTTCGGCCCGAACAACCCGAACCTGTATGTGGCTTTTGGCGACAGCATCACCGCCGGCGATGGGCAAGACTGTTACAGTGTCATGCTATCCGGCATGCTGAGCAAGACTGTGGTCAACAAGGGCTTTCCCGGTTATTCCTCGGGCGAAGGGCTGGATGTGCTTTATCCGATCCTGGATGATTACCAGCCCGGCTTTGTGCTGATTTTGATAGGCGTCAACGATTTGATTATGGGCTACGGCGAAGAATGGGCTGCCGCAAATATCCAGATCATCGTCAAGGCCTGCCAGGACAATAAAACGATCCCCGTGCTTGCCACGCTGACGCCGGTTTTCGCAAGCTATACGCCTTTATCCAGCGGCGTGGAACGGCTGAACAATAAAATCAAACAGATTGCCAAAGATTTTGATGTCGCCTTGGTTGACCTTAACAGCGCGTTTGACGATAATCAGATTTATATGCAAGCCGACGGGCTCCACCCCAATGAAACAGGTAACGCCCTGATGGCGCTTACGTTTTATGACATTGTGAAATAAGGGCGGGGCCTGAACATGGTTTTGCCGCATGACATTTCGGACAAGTTTACCGAGACCGCTGATATCGAAACCGCATCCGACGATTATGCCGGGCGGTTTACCGGCGCGGTCGGCGTCTGGATGCTTAAGGTCCAGGAAAAAGCCGTCCTCGATTTGTTAAGAAATTATCCTGGCACCACCGTGCTCGACGTCGGCGGAGGCCATGGCCAACTGGCTATTCCACTTTGCCGTGAAAAGTACAAGTTAACCGTGGTCGGCAGCGCCCAGGTCTGTCGCCAACGCATCGCTGCCATCGTGGATTCCGGCCAATGCCGCTTCCAAGTGGCGGATGTATTAAAACTCCCTTTTGCCGACCGCGCTTTTGACACCGTAGTGTGTTTCCGGCTGGTGACCCATTGCGCGCACTGGGAAAAACTCATTGGTGAGTTATGCCGAGTGGCGGCGCGCGCCGTGATCGTGGATTATCCCACAAGCCAAAGTCTGAACTGCTTAGCCCCGCATTTATTCGGCGCCAAAAAAAAACTGGAGGGCAATACGCGCGTGTTTCGCCTGTTTCGCCACGAGGAAATCATTGGCGCATTCGCGAGCCACGCCTTTGTGCCCGGCCGGCGCCAAGGCCAGTTCGGCCTGCCCATGGTCCTGCATCGCACTTTGAAATGCAGGCCGCTTTCCGTCGCAACCGAAGGCTTGCTGCACTGGACTGGACTGGCGCGGCGCTGGGGTTCGCCAGTCATCCTGGAATTGCGGCGACGGGGCCCCCTCATCGACGCGGTCAGCCAGCCGCCCTGCACCATCCCGACCGGCACCCGCGTACTGGTTACCGGCGCGACCGGATTTACCGGCGCGCTCGTGGTCCGCAAATTGGTTCACGCCGGCCTGGAGGTGCATGCCATCGCAAGGGCCTCTTCAAACCTGGATGCACTCCGCGACTTGCCCATCCGCTGGCATCGGGGTAACGTATTTGATGAAAAGGTGGTTATCGAGGCGACCAAGGGTGTTGAATATATTTTTCACATAGCAGCGGCCTACCGGGAGGCCAGGCATGACGACGCCATGTATACCCAGGTACATGTGCTCAGCACCCAGTTACTGGCCCGTGCAGCCCTGAAGAATCCCGCATTCAAGCGGTTCGTGCACATCTCCACCGTGGGGGTCCACGGCCACATCGCCAACCCACCGGCCGATGAGCTTTATTCCATGCACCCGGGCGACATCTACCAGCAGACCAAGGCGGATGCTGAGTTATGGCTGAGGGATTTTGCCGAGAAAAAATCATTGCCCTACACCGTGATCCGGCCGGCGGCCATTTACGGGCCGGGCGACACACGCCTGCTGAAATTTTTCAGAATGGCCGCGCACCGGGTCCTGTTTTTGCTTGGCCGCGGCCAGCGCCTGTATCACCTGATTCACGTGGATGATCTTACTAATATCATAATCCTGGCGGCAACGCATCCGGCCGCCCGGGATGAAGTATTTATTTGCGGCAACCCGAACTGTGTTACGCTCGAGCAGATGGCGCAGATCGTAGCCGGCGATTTGGGCAATCGGTTCCGCCTCGTGCACCTGCCGGCGTTCCCGTTTTTCCTGGCCGCCGACACATGCGAATGGTTCTGCCGCAAGCTGGGCATCGAACCGCCCATCCACCGGCGGCGGCTGGCGTTCTTCACCAAGGACCGGTCATTTAACACGCGCAAACTGCGGGAAAAACTGGGGTATCAGATGCGCTATTCAAACGAGGCGGGTCTGATTCAGACCACGCGCTGGTATTGTGAGCAGGGCTGGCTGAAAAGGCGTTAATGATAACAGGCAAGATCGTAGTAACCCGAAAACACGCGCTAGAATAGGGCAAACCCAGCACCAAGATTTAGAATCCTGTCTTCTGTTTTCCATCTTCTGGATGGCATCTGCACGGGCCCCGGTTGCCTATGGCGCCGCCAAAGGTGGTAAACATTTTGTTCTGGATTCTATATCCTGTCTTTTGACTACTGCCCCGTTATCAAACATGTAAAAAACGCCGCCGGCAGCCGTTATCAGGGTCGTCAATACTGATACGACAAAAGAAACAATGAAGGCCTCGGAAGCGGGCACGCCCACCAGCGCGAAAAACGCCACAAAACTTCCTTCGCGCACACCGATGCCATTAAT
>CAYYBV010000072.1:0-6355 GCA_964469675.1 uncultured Verrucomicrobiota bacterium | reverse complement strand
TGTGGCAATTGCAGGAATACCAAACGAAGCAGCTTCCATAATGGATACCGGCAACATGACAAGCAGCGTAATGAGCGGCACGAAGATAAAATAATAAGTCACCGGCGCATGAACCCCGAAGCTTACGGCCACCGCGTAGAAAACCAGGATCCTCAGCATCTGCACGAACATGGTGAGCAGCAATGACGCCACCAGCGCGCGCGGGTATTGACGGTACTGTAAACAAGCCACGATCCACCGGCGCATATGCCGAATGATGTTCCGGTCTGCCACCCTTTGGATGATCTTGCGGTCCACCCAGTGAATAAAATTATCTTGCAACAGGAGCGCGATACCAAGCACGCACACCCCGGCGGCGCCGGCGGCAATCGGGCGCGCATGCGCCAGGCCGAAGGTGTCGCCCACCATCCAGGCGCTGGCGCACCCCAGCAGAACCAGTGTCAGCGCGCCCATCAGCCGGTCAATCACCATGGACGTCACCGCCAGCGAGATATTTGCGGTGCTCTTGGAAAGATAATATCCGCGCACAATGTCGGCGCTGACACTGGATGGCAATACCAGGCCCCAAAATCCGCCGATGAAATTGATTACCAGCAGGCGCCAGAATGTGATGGCGGAGCCTTTGGCCCGCAGAAGCAGGATCCATTTGCTTACACTCAAAATGCGGTCGGCCAGCAGCAGGCCCACAGCCACGACCAACAAGCCAAGGTTGGCGCGGCTGGCCAGCTCCAAGCTGCCCCGCCAGTCAATCATACGCAACGTGAACAAAAGCAGCAGTAGGCTGAAGCCGAATTTTAGTAGTTGTTTTATGCCTGCTTTGATCATAACCAGGATGCTAACCCGAGGCTCGGCCAGCATCAAGCCGTAAGTACCGGACGCATCAACCATTCCCGTTCTATGATCCCGGCTGGACCGCTTGGCCAAAAACAGGCCGCACTGCGGGTGCCGGCGGCTTTGCCGGCGCCGAGGGCGCGCCCCCGGCCTTGGCCATATGCTGGGGGTGCATAAGCATGACTAGATTGTGGCCAAACAAACGGGGCCCGGATTCCGGCGCGCCGATATCGGCACAATCCTTGATCAGACGCGTGAATAGATTATACCCCAGCTCGCGGTGTTCATTTTCGCGGCCACGGAAAAGCAGCGAAATTTTAATACGGCATCCCTTTTCGAGGAACGTGCGAATATGTTGCATTTTGGTGCGGTAGTCATGATCCTCGACATTCGCATGGAATTTCATTTCTTTAAGATCAACCTGCACCTGGTGCTTGCGGGCCATTTTTTCCCGGCGGCTTTCCTCATACCGGAACTTGCCGAAATTCATAATGCGACAGACCGGCGGGTTAGCGGAGGGTGAAATTTCCACCAGATCCAGGTCTTTGGATAGCGCCAATTTGAGGGCTTCGCCGGTGGATATAATGCCGATTTGTTCGCCCGTATCCGAAATGCAACGCACTTGGGGAACACGAATACGGTTGTTAACTCTGGTCGTCGTGCGAATAATTACCTCCTGGTCTAGGTTTAAGCCCCCAACGGGGACCACTTCATGGTTCCGGCCGAGGCACAGCCTCGGTTTTGACTTGCTGAACAAACATGGCCACGCTCAAGGCGCCCTGGTCGCCACCTGCGCGGCTGCGCACGGAGACGGTACCTGCCGCCACTTCCTTCGGACCGAGGATGAGCATGTAGGGTATTTTATCCAATTGCGCCTTGCGGATCTTGGCGCCCAACTTGCCGGCACCCTCATCAATCGTCACGCGCACTTCGGCGGCGCGGAGCGTCTCGGCCACCTGCCGGGCGGCCTCGATCTGTTTATCCGTAAGCGGCAGGATGCGGGCCTGCTCCGGCGCGAGCCACAGCGGAAACGCACCGCTATAATGTTCAATCAGAATCCCGAAAAACCGTTCCAGGCTGCCAAGCAAGGCGCGATGCACCATGTACGGCCGGTGCGCCTGGCCATCTTCGCCAACATAGGTAATGTCAAACCGCTCGGACATGTTAAAGTCAAACTGGATGGTGCTAAGCTGCCATTCGCGGCCGATGACATCCTTGACTTTTAAATCCACTTTCGGGCCATAGAAGGCGCCGCCACCCGCATCCACCGTATAGGCTAATCCCTCGGCTTGGAGCGCCTTTTCAAGCGACGCCGTCGCCTGGGTCCAGCGCTCCTGGCTGCCGATGGCCTTGGCCGGACGCGTAGATAGATAGGCCGAAACATCGGCAAAGCCAAAAGCCTTGAAAAAGTGGAGCGCAAAGCGAATCGTGCGCTGGACTTCCGCCTCGATTTGACCGGTCGTACAGAAAATATGCGCATCGTCCTGGGTAAACCCGCGTACCCGTAGCAGCCCATGCAGAACCCCCGCCTTTTCATAGCGATATACCGTTCCCAGTTCCGCCCAACGCAGGGGTAGATCCCGGTAGGATCGCAATTGCGACTTGTAAACCTGAATGTGAAAGGGACAGTTCATCGGCTTGAGAAAATATTGGAGATCATCAATCTCCATGGGGGCATACATGCTTTCACGATAGAACCCAAGATGACCAGAAGTTTCCCACAGGAGCGAACGCCCGATGTGCGGGGTAAACAGCATTTCGTAGCCGCCCCGGAAATGCTCGCGGCGCCAAAAATCCTCAATCAGCGTGCGGATGCGCGCGCCCTTGGGATGCCAGTGGATCAGGCCGGGGCCGACTTCTTCATGCTGGCTGAAGAGGTCCAGCTCACGACCCAATTTGCGGTGGTCGCGCTTGCGCGATTCTTCCAGCCGGTCAATTTGGACCTGTAAGGCCTGGGCCGATTCCGCCACGATCCCGTAAATACGCTGGAGCATTGGGTTGGTTTCGATGCCACGATAGTAAGATCCCGCCACGGAAAGCAGTTTGAAGGCCGGGATCTCTCCGGTGGAGCCCAAGTGTGGACCGCGGCAGAGATCGCTGAAATCGCCACAGCGATAGAAGCTGATGGGGTCGCCCTCAGGAATATCGGCCAGGCGCTCGAGCTTATAGCGCTGGCCCTGGAGCGCGGCTTCGGCCTGGGCACGGGACAACTCCGTGCGCTCAAACGGCAGGTTGGCCGCCACCAGGCGTGCCATTTCTGCCTCAATACGTGAAAAATCTTCCGGGGTAAACCGATGGGGCAAGTCGAAATCGTAGTAAAAGCCGTCGGCGGTGGCCGGCCCGATATCAAACCGGACTTTCTCAAAAAGCCGCATGACAGCGGCGGCCATGACATGCGCCGTACTGTGGCGCACACGTTCTAAATCCAAAGTAAAAACCTCCTTCTGCAAGACAAGCACTGCATTAACGGCCACTGAAAATGTTTTTTAAAATAATTGCGAATATAGCATGCAGCCAAATTTATGTCAATGCGGCAAACCGGACGCTTGTCGCAGGGCATCGAATCCTTTATGTTATGACTAATGAATATCTGTGCATTGGCGCCGGTCATGCGGATCCTCAAACGGGAATACTTAAAAAAACAAACGCCCATCGCAGAGTTGGTCCAAGCACAAAGCAAAGATCCGTTCCAGGTCCTGGTGGCAACGATCTTGAGCGCACGCACTTTGGACCAGACCACAGCGGCGGCCTGCCGCAATCTTTTCCGGGTTGTCCGTAACCTGGATGACCTCAGGCGCGTAACGCGTTTGCGGCTGGAGCGCCTGATTTACCCAGTCGGTTTTTATCGAACCAAGGCCAAGATGCTGAAGCGCCTGCCGGGAGTCTTGGCCGGGCGCTTTGGCGGGGCCATTCCAGACAGCGTAGAAGAACTTGTCCAATTACCGGGCGTTGGCCGCAAGACTGCCAACCTCGTGGTGGCCGTGGCGTTCAACAAGCCGGCCATCTGCGTTGATGTCCACGTGCACCGCATCAGTAATCGCTGGGGGCTGATCCGCACACGGACACCCCTGCAAACCGAGATGGTCTTGCGCCGCCGATTGCCGGTGAAATATTGGCGGGTTTTCAACTCCTACCTGGTGTCCTTCGGCCAGAGCGTGTGCCGTCCAGTACGCCCGCATTGCGGCACATGTCCCGTTTACGCGCAATGCGCGCGAGTGGGCGTAAAAATACCGGCTTGTTTTTGCGCACATCACAATAGCGCCCATCGCCAGCGAGACAAATTGCTGATTAATTGACGGAAAGCCCAGTCCGGTTAAGCAAAGCTATGTGTTGTCCCCACGTAGTTGAGATCAGAAAAACAGCCGAGGGCGGCAACAACCCGGACGATGACTGACCAGCATTCCAGCATAATGCTTGCCGCACCGTTTAAAGTTTATACCCGATGCCAGCAATCAGCTGTATATCGTTTTTTTCCTTATCCGGAGCCGGACGACTGTTATACTGATCTTGAAGCACAACCCTCAAGTTTATTCGCTCGGTCATGGCCGCTTCGGCACCGACTTCGAAGTTGATGAAATAGTTTCCGAAGTCATTGAATACCGGCAGATATTCCACTGTTTCCCAGAGCTTGGCCCCGGCAATCGGCTTGATTTCATACCGTTGTGCTAGGCGCAGATTAACGTTGTTATTAACATTATCGGATAGCTGCTGGCGCACATAAGCCGCACCAGCTTCCGCACTTAAAGTCTGGGAATCACGCTTTAGAAAATAGTGGCCCAGACCGGGACCGACAACCAACCGATAATCAATGCCCGCAATATGATCGTGCATCAATTCACCGTTCGCATATACGTAATCGCTCTCGGCGTAAAGACGCTTATATTCGGCAACGCCCTTGGCGTTCTGGACGGTTGTCTGCTCCGTGCTGTTCGATCCGCCGCTTGGGGTCACGGCACTTTCGCCATAGGCGCCTTGGATGGCCAAACGAAATTCGTTGGCACTCTTTTTATATTCGGCGATAACCCCACCGTTCAGCATCAATGTCTTACTGTTGCCACGGGTAAGGTTAAAGCCCGCATTGAGACCAGTATTCCAATCTTTTACCTGGGGTTTGTCCGTGCCCGTTGTCGTTTGGGCGCCGGCAAGGTTGGACATCAGGACCAGCGCCAAGACAACGCCCAGCGCAGATTTCACGGTGAATTTTTTAACCGAACAACGTATGCCCATGGATGCTCCTTTTCTTGTTTTTGCGTGGGACAAGTCAGACTGCCTTATGTTTCAGCAGATCCCTGATTTCGGCCAGCAGTTTTTCCTCGGCGGAAGGCGCCGGCGGCGGGGCAATTTTGGCTTCCTCCTTGCGCCGCATGCTGTTCATACCTTTCAAGAGCATAAAGATAGAAAAAGACACTATAATGAAATCAATAATTGCGTTGATGAAAATGCCATAGTTGAGCGTTGCGACGCCCGCCGCCTTGGCGGCCGCCAGTGAAGGATAAGTGCCGGCGCCCAAAACAATGAACAGGCTGGAAAAATCCACGTTGCCCATTAGTTTGCCGATGGGCGGCATAAGGATGTCCGCAACCAGCGAGGATACTATTTTGCCGAACGCGGCTCCGATGATAATACCTATCGCCATATCCACCACATTACCCCGCATGGCAAACTGTTTGAATTCGCTGATCAAGCTCATCAAACCCTCCTCTTTTTGTTGACTTTTATGCGGATACTATTAACGAACGGACTCCTTATATTACCATTCGTGTTACATTAACCATTTTCCAGCAGAAATATCAATACTTTTTAATGCCCCGCCAAGGCTTATTGAAAATACCACTTTTTGGCTCTGGTATTTTTTTGCATTAGCTCGGGTTCCGACCGGCGAGCATGGGCTTATATAACTCGTCGGAAGGCGGCAAAATCTGAGCGGGGCCTTAAGATACAAGGTCCGGGTGGAAGTCTGTTTTAGACTACGCAGCGTCGGCAAACCACCTGGCCTGCCCGTAAGATACGAACGGTGTCTCTGCCGCCTCTCGTCACTTCAATAACCTCTCAACTACGCGCGGTTCATTAACGCCTTGCTTTTGCGCGTGCGCTCATTTTGCGCGACGGCATCTAGGCTAATTTTTTGGTTAAAACCAGTCATAAGTAAATATCGCATGATTTCCAATGGGGCACTTTTAAAAGATCACGCCGATAATATTCCTTGGGATTCTGATCCAATCCAATCATTCGGCGACCAGATCGCACGCCGGGCAGGTATGCGCAAAAAATGCTTGCATCGCAGGACACACAGGCGCATAGTCCCTAACTTTATTGGATTTAAAAAGGGCCGTCGCGTGTAAACACCATGGCCCCGCGAGAGCCGGTTCGCGCTAAAACCGGATTTATCCTGGTGGCATCCAGGCAAGGAGTGTTCCCTGTGGAGCGTCGCATCGCATTAGCACGTGTTCGCAACGTTGGCATCATGGCACATATAGACGCCGGTAAAACGACGGTCAGTGAACGACTGTTGTTTTATTCCGGC
>CAYYBV010000071.1:0-9359 GCA_964469675.1 uncultured Verrucomicrobiota bacterium | reverse complement strand
GCACTTGTATTTTCTTCAAATACACCAAGGGCACGCAGGTCAGGATCTTTTGACGTGTGGTCGGGTGATAAATACGATACCAGAAATGATTTTAGTGTGTATTATGCGCGGCATAAGCTCGCACGGTTAATGATAAAAATGGTCGCATCCTTCTTGTCCGGTGGCAAAAAAGAGAGGTGGTAAGTAAAAAAGTTTATTCGGCCACGGTAACGCTGCTGGCGGCGGACAATAAATTTGATGCGGCGGGGTTTGCAAGGATCTTTGAGCGAAATATCAGGCATGGGCTTGCCGATGTTTTTGTGCTGGGCGCGATGGGCGAGCGGGGCTGTTTTGACGTGTCCATCAGGCATCATATTATCCCGGCGCGCGCATTAATTTCTGAGCCACTTTACGCACTAATATGAAAACAGCGCTGAAGAAAAACGGCGCATATTTGCCGAATTTTTAACGCGGGCTTGGGCGTGTCGTGTTTTTGCGTTGCCTCGCGGCCTGGTTGTGCGCTATGCTGCGGATCTGGAAAGAATGACAGTCCGCCTGCCGTCCCCGGATTAAATGGAAACAAGCGCACATACATTCGCATCTGCCGCAGCGCGGGTGCTGGTGGTAAAATTAAGTTCATTGGGCGACCTCTTTCATGCCCTCCCGGCGGTGCACTGCCTGAAAGCCGGCCTGCATGCGACGATCGACTGGGTGGTGCATCCGGCCTACCGGGAGCTGGTTGAGTGTTTTACTGATGTGGATCGTGTCATCCCGTTCGCCAGGGACGTCCGGTCGGGCGCCCTGTCGGGCGACTTGCGGGCACTGCGCGCGCAGCCGTATGACCTGATTGTGGACTTGCAGGGCATTCTCAAGAGCGCGCTGGTTGCCCGGCTTGCGCGCGGTGGCCGACGCATCGGGCCATCTTTTCACCGCGAAGGTGCGTGGCTGTTTTATCAGGCGGTAGCCGGTCCCCGCGACAAGGACCGGCACGCCGTCGAGGAAAACCTGGATGTGGTCCGATACCTGGGCTTGCCGGTCCTGCCGCCGGTGTTCCCCTTAAAATTTCCAATGCAACTCGTGGGCGAGCCGGAACCGCGGGTGGCGCTGCTCCCGTTTTCACGCTGGCCGAGTAAAAACTGGCCGGCGCCGTCGTTTGTCCAGGTCGGCCGCGCTTTGCAGGAATATGCCAATGCCTCGATTTTCTTGATCGGCGGCGCGGCGGAAGCGGCGGCCAGTGCGGAGCTGGCCAAAGAGTTCAAGGGACGTGTCATAAACCTGGTCGGCAGGCTGTCCCTGCCGCAATTGGGCGGGGTGTTGCAGGCCATGAACCTGGTGATTGCCAATGATTCCGGCCCCATGCACATGGCGGCCAGCCTGGGGACGCCCGTCCTGGCCGTTTTCGGTCCGACCACGAAACAGCGCACGGGTCCTTATGATGCTCGCCACCGGGTGGTGGCCGGCAACCTGCGATGTCAGCCCTGTTTTTCTAAAATTTGCCGGTTTAAAGACAATTCCTGTCTCTGTGCGGTGACGCCAGAAAGCGTTGTTAACATTGCGCTCGAAATGTTGTGTGTGACCCCGGCACGGAAAAATAACATGAGCTAAGTTTGGTATTATGTTTGCGATTGCCGGGTTATGTGCGCATAAATCTACGGCGTGATGGAATTAGCCATGCAAGGCGCGTATTATCCAAAGTGGTGGCATGCTGGCTAAATGCGGGTGGTTGCGATAGTCTATTTTTAAAAAAAAGCCATTAAAGGAATTAAAACATGCCTGTTTATCCCGGACCGATTTCTCCCCGCTGTGATCCCGACTTGCTGGGCAGGCTTGATCATGATCCGTTTGGCGTCATGCCCAAAACTTTTGCGCGCCGGCCACATATTTTAGTTTCGCCGGAATTGCTTGAACTGGCGCGGGATCGTTTGAAATCCTGCGGCTGGGCCCAGGCTTGTTACAAGCGGCTTTTGGCCAATTGCCTTGACAAGGATGCGGTTCTGAATAAACCGCCGGACGCCCTAGCGGAAAGTAAACAGCGGCATGCGGTGTTGCAGTTGGCCAGCCGGAACGCGCTGGCCTTTCTGCTTTCGCGTGAAACCAGCCACCGGGAGGCCGCCTTGAAGGCGTTCCGAATGCTTGCGGAACATTGCAGCCATGCGTCGGTGACGGCCACCGGCGGGCTGGTTGGCGACGGTTCGTTGAACGAAAGCCATGCCTTGGTTTTGACTGGCCGGACCTACGATCTGCTGGCGGCCGCCGACTTATCCGATGCCGATGACCGGCTCTTTCGTGCTTTCTTACTGGCGACCAGGGCGGCAAGCAATGCCTGCCCGCATTATATGTGCGGCAATATTAGTACCTGGAGCCAGACCGGCCGCCTTAATGTGGCCCTCGCCCTGGAAGATGCCAGGGGGATTCATGAGGCTCTCTATGGTTGTGCGTACGGAACACGCTGGCGCTACGGCCTGATCCACAATTTACGGCATGATGTGCTTGCCGACGGCATGCATTGGGAGCGAACGCCAGGTTATCACTATTATACCCTGATGGCCCTGAATTGCGCGTTGGATGCGGCCTTTAACTCGGGCCTTGATTTGTGGCACAAAGAGTTTCCGATGCTCCAGCAGGATGACGTTTCGGACCTGCATCGGGCCTATGGACCGTTGGGCGTAAAAACCATCAAGGCGGCCTACGATGCCCCGTTTTTCATGACGTTCGGTAACGGCGATATGTCCCAATTGAGTGACAGTGGTTTGGCTAACCTGCGCGGGGTCTGGATTTGGGGGGTGATTTACAATAAGGCCTATGAGGCCTATGGCGATCCCAAATATGCCTGGTTGTTGAACCGGATGGAGCGCGATTACAAAACCCGGGATTATCCCGGGGTGCCGATGCCGCTCCAAACTCATCGCGGGGATATTGATTTTGTGCGTTTGAAACATTTGTCCTATCCCCGCGGCCACTGGTCTCTGGACCGGGACACGAAAATCGGGATTTCCGGCCGAAACACAAAGGGCAGTTCCTGTCTGCCAGCCTATGGCGCGGCCGTAATGCGGTGCGGGACGGATGCGGCCTCGCCCGGCGCTTTTGTATATTTCGGGCCGCATGCTGCCGGGCATCAGCATCCGGCGGCCTTGCATGCGGATATCCATATCGGCGGTTTGTGCCTGACCGATGCTCCCCGAATGAAAGGATATGATGATCCGCTATACCTTACCTGGGCGCGGACCACTCTGGCGGGCAATACCGTCGTGGTGAATGAGCAGTCCATGTTCCCATCCGATTTTCCGACAGACTCCATTTTTGAGTGTGATCGCTGGCGGGATAATATTTCCGATGGCGAGTTGGTGGCCTTTGAGCCCGGCAAGCAGTTGGCCGCCGTCCGGGTGCGTAACATCAATGTCTATCCCGGTGTGGTCCTGGATCGGACCCTGGTGGTCACGCGCGAAGGAGTTCTGGATGTATACCGGGTGACCTCCGAACGGCGGTGTCAATTTGATTATGTCTGGCATTGCGTTGGGCTCCTTCCCGTCCCGCCCGGCGCGCGACCGGTCAGTCTGGGCAAGGCACGCGGTTATATGCACTTGACGAATGCGCGCGCGTTGGCGCTGGTTAAGGGGGTGTCTCTGGATTGGGTTTGCGAAGGACAGGTTTGCCGGTGTGCCATGGCCGGCGGCGCTGGTAAACAGTTGATCCTGGCCGATGATCCGCCGATCAATCAGGGATTGTGCTTGGGCGAGTTTAAAATTATAAAGGAACGCAAAACGGTTATTCAAAGGATAAAATCGCGAAATACCTGTTTCGCGACTTTCTGGTCGGTGGGCGCCACGCCGGTGCAGTTGTGGTTAAAAAAAGGGCGCCAGCCCGGTGATTGGATTGTGGAAGGAATGCTTGCCCGGCGCAAGCTCCGTTGGAATTTGCCGGCCCGCGGCCCGGTTTCCCGATAAAACTGTGGGAAATATTGCTTGGCACTGATCAAGCCAGCACGGCCAGGGCGGCATCAACCCGGCCCATGGGGGCGGAGACCTGAAAGCCGGCCACTATGTCGGCGATGCGGTCCCGGATTTCGCGGGCAATCTCAATTCCGGCCTTGAGGCCGTCTTCCTTGGTGCCGCACTTGCTCATGCGTTGGAGGATGCTTTCGGGCACCACGACTCCGGGCACATGGCGGCTCATGAATTCCGCGTTCTTGAACGAAAGTAGTGGATAGATGCCGGCCAGGATTGGAATAGTCTGGTGATGCTTGCGGACCCGCTCCACAAAACGGATCAAAGCCTCAGCTTCGAACACGGGTTGCGTGAAGGCAAACTCCGCGCCGGCTTCGATCTTCTGGAAGAAACGGCTAATTTCCCGATCCATCTCCACGGCTGCCGGGTTGGCGCCAACTCCGATGGCCAGGGCGGTCGG
Organism: uncultured Verrucomicrobiota bacterium; assembly: GCA_964469675.1. GTDB lineage: Bacteria > Verrucomicrobiota > Kiritimatiellia > JAAZAB01 > JAAZAB01 > VSJD01. The sequence continues at coordinate 4,976 of CAYYBV010000071.1, read as the reverse complement.
CTGACCGATTAGCTGTCCAGCCGCATCAAATCCATGATTCAGATTGTTGGCCAGATGGGCAAGGCCGATGGCATCCAGGTCAAAAACACCGGTTGCGTCAGGATAATTACCCAGTTTGGGCGGGTCCCCGGTAATGAATAGCATGGTCTTAATGCCCAGCGCGTAAGCGCCCAGCAGGTCCGACTGCATGCCGATCAGGTTGCGGTCACGGCAGCAGTAATGTGGAATGGGCTCCAGCTTTAATTCCTTCAACATGGCAAATGCCGTGGCCACACCGGACATGCGCGCACTGGCGCGCGGGCCATCCGGCAGGTTGATTGCATCCACGCCGGCATCCTGGCACGCCCGGCACTTGTCGAGAAAAGCCCGCAACCCGCCACCGCTCTGGGGCGGAAGCATCTCGACGGATGTGGCGCGCCGGCCGGCGGCCAGCTTGGCGGCAAAAGCCGACTTTGCCGGGAACGATACCGCCGCCGGCGCCGGGCGCGGGGAGCAGTCTTTTTTCAAAGTTAAGGCCGGCGCGGAAACAATCGCAACATGCTGTTTTACGCCGCTCATTGATTTAACAGCGCGCGCGGCCATGCGGATGTGAGCGGGGGTCGTGCCGCAACAGCCGCCGACGCCGCGGGCGCCCAGTTCAATATAACGCCGGCAGAACTCGGTAAAATATTCCGGGCTGTTAAGATAAAGCATCCGCCCACCGACTTCACGGGGCCCACCCGCGTTGGGCATGATGACGACCGGCTTAGTGGTGCAGGCGATGACGTTTTTCACGGCGTAAAAAAGATCCGCGGGCCCGCGCCCGCAATTCAAACCGATGAGATCCACATGCGGATCCGCTTCCAGCCGCCGCGCAAACGTCTCCTCCGGTTTCGACCCGCCCGTTGACATTGGCTGGGGAACGATGGTGAAGGAGGCCAGTACCGGCAGGTTTTGGCGTTTGGCGATCTGGGCGGCGCGCTGGAGCTGGTCTATATCTAGGAATGTCTCGAGGATCAGCAGGTCAATATCTTCGCCCGCCAAAACGGAAATCTGTTCGTTGAGTACATCGTCAACCTGCGCGAGGAGCTCGCTCGCCGGCGTCTGGTCGGGCGCAAAACAGGGACCTACGGAGGCTGCCACGAACACCTTGTCGCCGGCCGCTTCCCGGGCCAGGCGCACCGCAGCGCGGTTGATGTCGGCCACGCGGTCGGCCAGTCCGTAGGGCGCCAATTTCAGCCGGTTGGCGCCGAAGCTGTTGGTTTCAATAACGTCGGCGCCGGCCTCGACATATTCCTGGTGAATGCCCAGGATGAGCTTGGCTTGCGTCAGGCACAGTTCATCATAGCAGGCGTTAAGGAATACGCCACGCTGGTAGATCATTGTGCCCATGGCGCCGTCAAACACGAGCGGCCGTTCCTTGATCTGCTGGAGCAAGTTTCTCGACTTTTGCATGAGGCAGATTTTACAATCTGCCCCGCTCTGCGTCCAGCGCAGAAAAAAGAGCTAATAGTTTCCGGCCATTAAGGCGCCTGGAGCGCGGCAAGCTGCCGGCGCAGATTGGCCAGTCGCCGCGTGGCTTCGCGCAATGTGGCCTCGCGTTTGGCAAAGTGGAAACGGATCAGGTGCTGAACCTTCTCCCGGAAGAAGCTTGACCCCGGCACTGCCGCCACACCCACGGTGCGCGCCAGCCATTCGCAGAAAGCGGTGTCATCCCGCACCCCAAATTCGGATACATCGACCATTACATAATAAGCGCCCGCCGGGCGGGTATAGCGCAGGCCGGCCGCATCAAGACCAGTCAGGAACAGGTCACGCTTTGCCGTGTAATCCGCCTGTAATTGCGCATAGTAGCTGTCAGGGAAATTAAGCGCAGTCACCGCCGCCTCCTGGAGCGGGGCCGCCGCCCCGACGGTTAGGAAGTCGTGCACCTTGCGGACGCCATCAATAATTGCGTCCGGAGCAATCACATAGCCCAGCCGCCAGCCGGTGATGGAATAGGTTTTGGAAAGCGAGCTGCAGGAAAGCGTGCGCGCAAACATTCCCGGCAGGGAGGCAAAATAGATGTGCTGGTGGGGCGCATAGATAATGTGCTCGTACACTTCGTCGGTAATAACGAAAGCATCAAACTCCTCCGCCAGATGCGCGATTGTCTCCAGCTCCGCGCGCGTAAACACCTTGCCGGTCGGATTGGAGGGATTGCATAGGATCAGTGCCTTGGGCTGCTGTTCAAAAGCGCGCCGGAGCTCGTCCGGGTCAAAACTGAAATCCGGTGGAAGCAGCGGCACATAAATAGGTTTCGCGCCCGCCAGGATCGCATCGGCCCCGTAATTCTCGTAGAACGGTGAGAAAACGATGACCTTATCGCCGGGATTGCAGGTGGTCATCATCGCGGCCATCATTGCTTCCGTGCTGCCGCAGGTTACCACCAGATGTGCATCGGCGTCCACGGGAACGCCCATCCAACGGCTCTGCTTGCGGGCCAGGGCCTGGCGGAAATTAGGCGCGCCCCAGGTGACCGCGTACTGGTGAGGTCCGGCGCGGCCGGCCTTTTCCAGCGCCGCTTGCAATTCGACGGGCGGGTCGAAATCCGGGAAACCCTGCGAGAGGTTGATGGCTCCGCACTCATTAGCCACGCGGGTCATGCGGCGGATGACGGATTCTGAAAAATGACTGGTTCGCTGACTGGTTGCCGGCATAACTAGATGTCCTAACAGTTTAAATCATTGATGTGACACGGGGCGGAACTGGATCCGGTGCGGGCGGTCGGCGGCATCGCCGAGTATTTTCCGGCGATGCTCGTGGTAGGCTTCGTAATTACCCTCGAACCAAGTGACCCGGCTATCGCCTTCAAACGCCAGAATGTGCGTTGCCACGCGGTCCAGGAACCAGCGATCATGGCTGACCACCACCGCGCAGCCGCCAAAATTGATGATGGCTTCTTCGAGTGCGCGCAGGGTATTAACATCAAGGTCGTTGGTAGGCTCATCTAAAAGCAGGAGATTACCGCCGCCCCGCAGGAGCTTGGCCAGGTGCACCCGGTTACGCTCACCGCCTGAGAGCTGGCCGACGCGTTTTTGCTGGTCACTGCCCTTGAAATTGAATTTCCCACAGTAGGCGCGCCCGTTCATCTGCCGCCCGCCCAAATCCAGGAATTCCAATCCGCCGGTAATTTCTTCGTAAATCGTATTATTGGAATTGAGGGTGTCGCGGCTCTGGTCCACATGCGCGGGTATTACCGTCGCTCCCAGGGTCAGGCACCCGGAGGTCACTGGCTCTTGGCCGAGGATCATGCGGAACAAAGTGGTTTTGCCGGCTCCGTTGCCGCCGATTATTCCCACGATGCCGCCGCGGGGCAGGTTGAAGTTGACATCCTCCATGAGTATACGATCGCCAAACGATTTACTCACCGCTTCGGCCCGCACGACCAGGTCACCCAGCCGCGGCCCCGGCGGAATCTGGATCTCCAGCGAATCCTCGCGCGTATCCACCTGCTGGCCGGCCAGCTCTTCGTAACGTTTCAGGCGGGCTTTGCCCTTGGCCCGCCGCCCCGACGGGTTCATCCGCACCCAATTCAATTCCTGTTCCAATAGTTTGCGTCGTGAGCTGGCCTGCTTGCTCTCGCGTTCCATCAGGGCCTGTTTCTGCTCCAGCCAGCTCTCGTAATTTCCCTTGTAAGGATAAGCATGTCCGCCATCCAGTTCCAGGATCCAGCCGGTAACGTTATTCAGAAAGTAGCGGTCATGCGTTACCACCACGACTGTGCCCTTGAACTTCTGCAGATAGACCTCGAGCCAGGCAACTGATTCCGCGTCCAGGTGATTGGTGGGCTCATCGAGCAGCAGTGCGCTGGGATTGGAAATCAACAGGCGGCACAGCGCCACCCGGCGCTTCTCTCCGCCGGAAAGTTTCGCCACTGAAGCTTCGCCCGGCGGCAGGCGCAGGGCATCCATGGCCAGTTCCACGTTGTGGTCCAGCTCCCATAGATCATGCTGGTCAATCAGGTCCTGGAGCCGGCCCAGTTCATTATTTAGTTTTTCCGCTTCCGCCATTTCTGGCTTGGCGCCCAGACGATCGCAGACTTCGTCATACTGCTTGATAATTGCGCGTTCGCCGGCAATACCCTCCTCGACAATCTCGCTGACGGTCTTATGGGGGTCAAGCTGCGGTTCCTGGGGCAGGTATCCCATCTTGATTTCCTTGGCCACGTGGACTTCGCCCATTACCTCCGTGTCCAGTCCGGCGATAATTTTGAGCAGGGAAGATTTACCCGAGCCATTGGCGCCGATTACGCCGATCTTGGCGCCGAAGTAGAATGCCAGGGTGATATCGTCCAGAACGTTAACGCGGTCGTACTGCTTGGTAACCCGCTGCAAGCTGAATATGTATTCGCCGGCCATATAACTGTTTAGGTTATTTAGACTGTAGGCTGAAGACTGTTAGTCACTGCGCATTGAGCGAATCAAGGCACTCAGAACCTTTTCGGTCTCCACCATTTTTGAGTCACATTCGGTAACGTCCGGCTCATCCGTATAACCTAAGCGCCTGGCCAAACCGAACTGGTAATGTAGTTCCCTTATGGAACCGAAGGCTATTTCAAGAAAGCGAAGGTATTCAGCCTGACTTTCACGCGCACATCCCTCAACGATGTTCGACGGCACCGAAATCGCCGCTCTTCGCATCTGGGAAGTCAACCCATATATCTCCTCCCTGGGAAACCTCCTGGTTGCTCGATAGATCAGGACCACCACTTCGTCGGCCAGTTCGAATGCTCTGAGCTTCGTATGGTCGCGCACAATTTCCTCCTACAGGCTAACTGCCCACAGCCTATCCACCTCAATTTGATCATGGCTTAAAATCGCGCTTGCGCAGGCGGACGCTTTTGGGCGTGACTTCCACCAGTTCGTCGTCATTGATATAGGCTATGCAGGCTTCCAGGCTCATCAGGGTGGGCGGTGTCAGGATGACGTTCTCGTCGGAGCCGGCGGCGCGGATAT
>CAYYBV010000070.1:6250-9500 GCA_964469675.1 uncultured Verrucomicrobiota bacterium | reverse complement strand
TCAACGACAGGATAAAAAACATCAGGGCGGAACTGGCCAGCGAAATCAGCAAAAACTTCAAAATATGATGGCGCTGATAATGACCGATTTCATGGGCCAGCACACTGACCAGTTCCGGCACGGTGTGTTTATTTATCAACGTATCATAGAGCACAACCCGCCGAAATCTGCCAAAACCCGTAAACATGGCATTAGCCTTGGAGGAACGCTTGGAACCATCCATGGTATAGACGCCCTGCATCTTGAAATCCTGCGAGCGGGCATAGGTTTCAATCGCCTGACGCAGCTCACCCTCTGGCAAGGGTGTAAATTTATTAAAGAGCGGCATGATGGTGACCGGCGCAATGAACACCAGGAACAACTGAAAACCAAAGAGTCCCAACCAGGCATAGACCCAGGCCCAAGCGCCGGTTTTTTCAAAAAACCAGATAACGAGGGCCAACGCCACGGCGCCCAGCACACCGGCCAAAGCCGTGCTTTTCAACAGGTCCAGCACAAAGGTGCCGACAGTCATCCGGTTAAAGCCATAGCGCTCCTCGATGACAAACGTTTCGTAAACCGCGAATGGGAGCTGCATGCAAAAAAGCGGAACCATCAGGAGGGCGGTAAAAATCAGGCCGGTGACAATCGCTCCGGCCTGGAAATGGCGCGCCGCCTGGTCCACCAGGGAAAAACCGCCCGCCAGGATAAAGGCAATGATCAGGGCGCTAAAAACAACCGCCTTAATGATCGCCAACCAGGTATTGGCGCGCAGATAATCCTGGGCCAGCTGGTAGCGCGTGGAATCATAATACCCCTTGAATTCCTCCGGCAGGCGGGTCGTCAATTGCCGGACATTGAGCCAGTTTACCAGGACATCCCACAGACATGCGCCGACCAGAATGACCAGGATGACAACAAGCATTTTGTGCGCCGCCGGGGTCATGCGATGTCTACGCTCCCAAATAATAGGTTTCGCCGTTGCGCACTTCGGAGCGCACACCATGTTGCCCGATTAGTTCGTGCACCATCGTCTCGGCCTCTTCCCGGTTAAGCGCGAAGGCATGCTCCACATCTTCAACCGTGCATGGTCGGCGCTGGAGCATGGAGAGCACGGCGGTTTTATCGGCATGCCGCGAAGACGCACCGCCGGGCGAAAATCGCGCAATGACTTCGGCCGCCGGCGTAAAGCACCCGGCCAGTGAACGCAATTGCGCTTCCGCAAGCGGCGGCACATTCTGTTGGGCCGTGGGTCGCACAGCCGTATTTAAATGGATCCGATCAGGGCTGATCGTGTTGGCCAGCGCGGCAATCGCCGCCACCTGATCCCGCAAGGCGTTGATACCCGGCACCAGAAACACTTCCATCCATAATTCGCCGGAATAATCCTGCCGGAACTTCCGCAAGCCATCCACAAGACGATCAAAGGACAGACCCGCATGCGGATGGGTAACAGCCGCAAACGACACCTGATCCCAGGCAGAAAACGACACCTTGACCACATCGGCCAGCACGGCGGCCGCACGCACCTCCGGCAAATGGAGCAAAGTACTGTTGGTGAGCAGGGCCGACCGCACTCGTCCGTGCGCATGGGCATGCATGGCGGCAAGCACCTCGCCAAAATGCGTGTGGAGCGTCGGCTCCCCGGACCCGGTCACGGTTATGAAGTCCGCCTTAATGTTAAGCGCGAACCAATCAGCCAACTCCTTGAGCACTTCCGCCGTGGGCACATATTCCTTGCGCGCCAGCGTTCGTTGCGTTGTCGGCCCCACCTCGCAAAAAACGCAGTCCAGTGTGCAAGTCTTGCGCGGCATGAGGTCCACGCCCAGCGAAAGCCCAAACCGGCGCGAGGGGACCGGACCAAAGAGGTATTTAAAATCAGGCATGGATAATGCAAACCAGTCAATGGTCAATATCTTCCAATCTCTGACACCCTGCCGATCCTGCCGCCATCATTCGATTTTGGCGTTCCAAGCGAAATGTTCGCCATTTTTTCAGTAAACCTTCTCGTATTCGCCCTTGCCCAGGCGTTTCAGCTTATGGAAGCCGGACTGGCTGGCACGCCGATCGAAAGAACTTTTAGAACCGCCAACCGCCGGCGCCGATATCAGGCGGCTGACCGGCGCGCCACAGGCGGGACATTTATCCAAAGGCGGCGCATGCAGTCCCTCCAACCGTTCAAACAGTTGCCGGCAAACGGGGCACCCCTGCGCCGGATCGTTAGCCTGATATTCATAGATGGGCATATACGCAATTTTCTATCGGCAAGTTATTGGAAACAAAACGGAACGGTCACGGCGCATAATAACCGCCAAACCGGCCGTTCAATCGAACGGCAGCTAAACCATACTCCGACTTCCCTTGGCAAACATCACGAACTTTATGACTTTCGGCTTGACTCCGCCATTTATTGCGGGAAACTATTCGAATTTCTTTTGGTGCGGCAAGCGCGCATCCTAACTTGAAATTATTCCGCCAAGAGCACTATAACAAAGGACCACCTGATATGAAATCAAAATTTAAACACAGCCTGGCAGTCGTGGGCGCAATCGCCCTGGCTCTGGCCTGCGGCACGGCCACCTTCGCCGCCACCCAAAAGAGCGCCACCATCGCCCGCGACCCATATGTGGGTGCCATAGTTATTGACGCCGACAGCGGCCAAATCCTGGCGACCGATAACCCCGATGCCAGGGCTTATCCTGCCAGCGTGCTGAAACTAATGAGCCTTTTGATCATCCTTGATAAAATACAGGACGGCGCCTTGACACTGCAAGACAAGGTGCTGGTCACGGCGGAAGCTTCACGCATCGGCGGCTCCCAGGTATATCTCAAGGAAAACGAAACATTTACGATTGACGAACTGCTATACGCACTCATGGTGCAATCAGCTAACGATGCCGCCACGGCCCTGGCCATTCATATGGCAGGCAGCAAGGACGGATTTGTCGAACTCATGAATCAGCGCGCACGCGCGCTGGGCATGAAGTCCACGGAATTCCATTCCATCCATGGCCTGCCGCCCGGACCCGGCCAGAAGCCGGACGTAACCACCCCCCGTGACCTGGCGCGCCTGGCCAGGGAGTTGTTAAAATATCAGGACACCCTGCGCTACACCGCAACGCGCGAACGCGGGTTTCGCAACAACAAATTTATCATGCGCACGCACAACCATTTGCTCGGCAGGGTCGAAGGTTGTGACGGAATGAAAACCGGATACTTTTCCGCCGCGGGCTATTCCATCGTCGCGACCGCCCGCCGGGGCGCTAACCGC
>CAYYBV010000070.1:0-6240 GCA_964469675.1 uncultured Verrucomicrobiota bacterium | reverse complement strand
GTCATGGGCAGCGTCAGCAGCAGAATTCGCGATGCCAAGGCGGCCGAACTGCTCGCCAAGGGATTTATGTTGATGCCCAAGAAACCGGTAATGGCGGCACCGATCACCAACCCGCCGCCGGCCACGATCCCAGAAAGCGCTCCGACCAAAACGACAACGTCCAAAATCATCCTGCCCATCGCCGGGCTGGCGCTAGCGGCGCTGGTGGCGATCTATTTCCTGCGCTGGCGCCGACAGGTTCAGCAATGAGATGGCAGCGCGGCCCAAACCGATTGGCTACCGCTTGGGCCTTTGTTAACCGGCAACGGCCTGATGTGCCATCCACCACAGGAGGCTAACCGTGAAAATTGAAAAAATCGATAAAAACTTTGCGGCAACGAAAGTCGGCAATCTTGACATCGCTTATCATGACGCGCTGGAAGCGCCTTTTGAACTGGAGGGCTTCCCGTGGCGCGACCCGGCACTGATTTTCAATCGCCTGCCGGCGTCATTTACGAGCAAAGATGTCAATGACAAAGCGCTCTCCCTGTCAAAATGCACCACCGGCGGCGCCATACGATTTAAAACGGATTCCACGCATCTGGCCCTGCGAACGGTTCTGGCCCATTCCAGCGACATGAACCACATGCCGCGCGCGGGCAGCGCCGGATTTGATTTGTACAGTGGCTGCGGCAAGAACATGCAGCACTGGAAAGCCGTGCAGCCCGACCACGGCCAAAAGGATTTGGAAACGCTGTTGGTGGCCGACCAGCCGGCGAAAATGACGGACTGGACGCTTTATCTGCCGCTTTACGGGGCCGCCTCGAAAATTGAAATCGGCGTGGCCCCCGGCGCAAAAATCAAAAAACCAACCCCGCACGCGATAGCCCGACCGATTCTTTTTTATGGATCATCCATCACACAGGGCGGCTGCGCATCACGCCCGGGCAACGCCTATACAACAATGCTCTGCCGCGAGGTGGATGCGCCGCAGATCAACCTCGGATTTTCCGGTTCGGGCAAAGGCGAACCCGCCGTGGCGCAAGCGATTGCCGGCCTGGACCTCGCCGTTTTTGTCATGGATTACGATTATAATGCACCAACCCTTGAACACCTTAAAAAAACCCATGCAAATTTTTTTAAAATCATCCGCAGTAAAAAACCCGGGCTGCCGGTCATAATGACATCAAAATGCAATTTTTTTGGAACAAAATCCGACCGAGACCGACGCGATGTAATCCGGCGGACTTACGCCCGTGCCGTCCGGGCCGGCGACAAACGAGTCTGGCTCATTGACGGCAAGGCCTTGTTCGGGACCGAGCACCGCGATGCCTGCATGGTTGACCGGTGCCATCCCAATGACCTCGGATTTTACCGCATGTTCCGGACCATCCTGCCAACGCTGGTGACGGCCCTGCAATCGCAAAACAGCCGCCAGGTTGGTCGTGTCGCGGCAACCAACCCGGTCATGAAGCCCCGCCGGGCTGGTGCCAAAAAAATTAAAAATTAAATTGATTTTCAAAACGCCCGTGATAAAGTAACGTCCAATTTCGCTTTCAAGGCAAAGGATGAAGTTGCTGCATCAAACAAACACGCTGGTTTTATGAATTTCAAATTCATTCTTTCACTGGCCGTATTAGTGCCGCTGCTCGGCTCATTGTTGCTGCCGCTGGTCGGCCGCTGGTCGGAAAGAACGCGCAACGGGATCGCGCTGATCTTTGTGCTGGTGGCGCTGGGCATGGCGGGTATGCTGATCCCGGTCGTTACCGGCGGCACGGCCATTTCCGTGCAATTGGCCGGATTTACGCTCTTTTACGCCGACACCTTGGCCGTTTTCATGGCCATCACCTCCTCGCTGGTAGGCTCAGTCATTGTGCTCTATTCCTTTGGTTACATCAGCCATTATCCCTGGCGCAACGAATACTATTTTATGGTGGTCCTGTTCCTGGGCGCCATGTTGGGACTGATTTTTGCCAGAAATCTGCTAATCCTTTACCTTTTCTGGGAAATTACGGCAATTGCTTGCTGGCGACTAATCGGATTTTTCAGGGAAAAGAGTTATGTGCTCAAAGCCGACAAAGCTTTTCTGGTGACCGTGGGCGGAGCCCTGGTCATGCTCCTCGGATTTATCATGATTTACCAGCAGACCGGCTCATTCGATTTGGGCGCAATTCAAACGGCCTTGCATGGCCGGCCAATTTCCAATATTGCCGTTCTGCTGATCATTTTTGGCCTGCTCTCTAAATCGGCCACGGTGCCACTGCACACCTGGCTGCCGGACGCCGGGGTAGCCCCCTCGCCGGTCACGGCGCTCCTGCATGCCGCCGTGCTGGTAAAAATCGGCGTATATGTATATGCCCGGCTGTTCCTCACCGGCATGGCGATCGAGCCGGTCTGGCACATCGTGGTCCCGACCATTGCGGCCGTCAGCGCAATAGTTTCGGCCGGGGCGGCCCTGATCGAGACCAACCTGAAAAGGCTGATTGCCTATTCCACAATCAGCCAAATCGGCTTTATCTTCCTGGGCCTTTCGATCAACAATGAAATCGGCATCGCCGGCGGATTGCTTTACATCCTCATGCACGGGATCGCCAAAGGCGGTCTATTCCTGTGCGCCGGCATCGTCGAACAAAACGCCAAAACCAAGGACATCACCCAGATGGGCGGCCTGATCACCACCATGCCCGTGACGGCCATCGCCTTCCTGCTTTGCGCGTTTTCCGTCATGGGCATCCCGCCGATGGGCGGATTCTTCAGCAAGTACATGGTCATTACCGGCGCGGTCACCAGCGGGCAGGTAGCGATCACCATGACATTCCTGGTTGGCGCGTTCCTGACGATCATCTACCTGTTGCGCGCGTTCACGCTCGTGTTTCTCGGCGACTCCAAGCTCGCGACGGGATTCCGGCCAGAAGAAGGTTCGCCGGTAATGGTCTTCAGCGTTGCCCTGCTGGGAGCGCTATCAATCCTCGGCGGGGTATTCATCAATTTTCCTTCACAGTTTGTTCAAACCGCCGTTCACCAGATGCTGGGGCTAATTAAATGAGTACGCGCTTTTTACTGGAGCCGATCTTCATCCCACTCGCAGCGGGATTGATCGCCTTGCTGTTCCATCGAACGCAAGGCAAGGCGTGCGCCTGGTTTTGCACACTGGTAACAGCGGCGCATCTGGCCGTGGCGGCTTATCTGTTCGGGAAGGAATCAAGCCTGATTCTGCCCTGGGGCGCGTTTGGTTTTGAATTTTCCTTGCGGCTTTACCACTTCAGCGGCTTTATCCTGCTGGCGGCGGCCGGATTTGGTTTCCTGATCTCCCTGTATTCGGCGGCCTTCATGGAAGGCCGGCGCTGCCTGAACCAGTATTACGCGTATTTCCTGTTGACCCTGGGCATGGTCAACGGCGCCGTTTTGGCTGACAACTTGGTCGTCATGCTGTTTTTCTGGGAAAGCCTGCTCCTGACCCTGTTCGGTATGATTATCATCGGACAACCCCAGGCATTCAAAACGGCCGTCAAGGCCTTCATTATTTCGGGGATCGCCGATCTCTGCATGATGATCGGCATCGGCATGACCATTTATATCGCTGGGACGATGACAATCTCCCAGATTCATCTGCCGGTGGACGCCTATGGCAGCGTGGCCTTTATTTTCATGATGATTGGAGCCATAGCCAAGGCCGGGGCCATGCCCTTCCACAGCTGGATACCGGACGCCGCCGTGGATGCCCCCCTGCCCTTCATGGCGCTGGTGCCCGCGGCCCTGGAAAAACTGCTGGGGATCTATTTCTTGACCCGCATCGCAATGGACCTGTTCGCACTGACCCCGCACGCATGGCTCTCGCCCCTGTTGATGATCATCGGCTGCATCACGATCCTCCTGGCGGTCATGATGGCCCTGATCCAGCGGGACTTCAAACGTCTGCTTTCGTTCCACGCCATCAGTCAGGTCGGCTACATGATCCTAGGCATCGGCACCGCCATGCCGGTGGGCATCGTCGGCGGATTATTCCACATGATCAACCATGCGATGTATAAGAGCTGCCTGTTCCTCTCCGGCGGTGCCGTGGAAAAGCAAGCCGGCACAACCAATTTGGCTAAACTCGGCGGACTGCGCGCACACATGCCGGTAACATTTATCTGCTTTGTCGTGGCGGCGGCATCAATTTCCGGCGTGCCACCTTTCAACGGGTTCTTTTCCAAGGAATTGGTTTATGACGGCGCCCTGGAAGCCGGGCACACCTGGCACGTGGGCTGGGCATTCTACGCGGCCGCCTTGTTGGGCTCTTTCCTAACCGCCGCCTCCTTCCTCAAACTGGGCCATGCCGCTTTCTTCGGCAAACCAGTCGCCGAATGCGCCAAGGTGCGCGAGGCGCCAGCAGCCATGCTGATCCCCATGATGACGCTTGCCGCGCTTTGCGTTATTTTCGGGGTCTGGAATGCCTTGCCGCTGAAAAACCTGATCCTGCCAATTCTCGGCGAAGCCCGCACGGCCGGCCATGTATTCACCGGCTGGCCCACGAGCATAACGCTCGTCCTGCTGACGGGGCTAGTGCTGGTTGGCGCAATTCTCAATCATTACTGGGGCGTGAAACGCGCCGGCAGCGGACTGGGCGCCGCCGATCACATTCATTATGCGCCGATTCTGAAACCGCTCTATGCCAAGGCCGAACGGCGGGTATTTGATCCTTACGAAATCGGCCTTAAAGCGGCCAATATCATCGCCCGGATCGCCTGGGGCATTGATCGTGTAATTGATTACATCTACGACACAATCGCCGTGAAAATTACACTGGCATGCACCCACCTGATCAGCAAGGCCCATACGGGCAGTTTGTTGACCTATTTAGCGTGGTCACTGGTTGGCCTGATTGTGATTATCGTGTTAATCATGGGAGGGAACTGAACTTGTCCGTGCTGCTCATTATCGTTCCATTGCTGGTCATGCTGGCGTTAAATCTGCCGTGGATGCGTCTGATGAACCGGTTGGCGCTATGGGTCGGTCTGGGATTATGCCTGATCCAGGCTCTATTGGTCATGCTGGCACCGTCGTTTTTCTGGGAAACGCCATCGCTGCCGATCGGACGCCTTTTGTTGTTCACGCCCTCGGTGGATTATCTGTCGCTGGTCATGTTTTTGGCCATCGCGATTGTGGGCGTCGTAGCGCTGATGGTCTACCGTGCCAAGCCCGGGACGAGCGACCAAACCCGTTTTCTGGTGATCAATCTCGTGATCCTGGCGCTGACAGGCATGAACGGCGTCGTGCTCGCCAAGGATTTATTCTCGTTATACGTGTTTTTGGAAATCACGGCCGTGGCCTCTTACATCCTGATCGCGGCTGAAAAAGGATGTGACGCTTTTGAAGGCGCATTCAAATACTTGATGATGTCCGCCGTGGCCACCGCCTTGATTTTGGCGGCTATCGCCCTGCTGATGCTGACCGTTGGCGACCTGTCTTATCCAAACATCAAACAAGCCGTCAACGCCGCGCCGCACAGCCGTGTGATCCTGGCGGCTGTCGCCATGCTGGCGGTCGGGCTTTTTATCAAAGGCGGCCTGATCCCCTTCCACGGATGGCTGCCGGATGCCTATTCCGCCGCACCGGCGGCGGTCTCTGTCCTGCTGGCTGGTATTGTCACCAAAACCACGGGCGTCTATACCCTGCTACGCATCGTGATCTCCGTCATCGGATTCAGCCATGCGCTTGAAAACCTGCTTTTGTTCATCGGCGCTGCCTCGATGCTGGTCGGCGCCCTGGCCGCCCTTGGACAGCGCGATTTCAAACGCATGCTGGCTTATTCCAGCATCAGTCAGGTCGGTTACATGGTGCTGGGTCTGGGCACCGGAGCCGTGCTCGGCATTGCCGGCTCAATTTTCCATTTATTTAATCACGCTGTTTTCAAGTCGTTGCTGTTCACAAACGCGGCCGCCGTGGAGCAGCAAACGGGAACCCGTGACATGAACCGGATGGGCGGACTCGCCGATAAAATGCCGGTGACCGGATGCACCTCGGTAATTGCGTTTTTATCCACGGCCGGAATCCCACCCCTGGCAGGATTCTGGAGCAAACTGATCATTATCGTGGCCCTGTGGAAGACCGGTCATGTCGCCTACGCCAGCCTCGCCATACTGGCCAGCCTGCTGACCCTGGCCTATTTTCTTTCCATGCAACGGCGAGTGTTTTTTGGCAAACTAGCTGCCGGCTTCGAACATCTCAAGGAAGCCAATGCGTGGACTTTGATGCCGGCCTGTGCACTGGCCTTGATTA
>CAYYBV010000069.1:0-9514 GCA_964469675.1 uncultured Verrucomicrobiota bacterium | reverse complement strand
GCGCAACCCGCGCAAAATTGAAATGGTGTCCTCAACCGAGGGAGCCTCAACCAGCACGGGCTGGAATCGCCGCTCAAGGGCGGCATCCTTTTCCACGTGTTCGCGGTATTCATCCAAAGTCGTGGCCCCGATACAGTGCAGTTCGCCACGCGCCAACATGGGCTTGAGCATGTTGCCGGCATCGCTGGAGCCTTCCGTACGCCCGGCGCCAACAATGGTATGCAGCTCGTCAATAAACAGAATGATCCGACCCGCAGCCGACTTGATTTCATTGAGCACCGCCTTAAGGCGCTCTTCAAACTCGCCGCGGTACTTGGCCCCCGCCATCAGCGCCGTCATGTCGAGCGCGAAGATGGTGCGGTCCTTCAGGCCTTCGGGCACGTCGCCGCGAACGATGCGGTGCGCCAACCCCTCCACAATGGCGGTCTTGCCCACGCCCGGCTCGCCCATCAGCACCGGATTGTTTTTGGTCTTGCGCGAAAGGATGCGAATTACGCTGCGGATTTCCTGGTCCCGCCCGATTACTGGATCCAGCTTGCCCTGGCGCGCCAGAGCGACAAGATCCAGGCCGTATTCTTGGAGGGCCTCATAGGTGCCCTCCGGGCTGGCGCTGGTTACACGCTGGTTGCCGCGCACGGCGGTCAACGCTTCCAGAAAGCGGGCGTGCGTCACGCCCAGCTCTTTTAATATCCGGCCAGCCGCCGAATTATGCTCCTCATCAATCAGGGCCAGCAGCAGATGTTCGACCGACACATAATCGTCCTTCAGCCGACCGGCTTCGTCCGCCGCCTTCAGCATCAGCCGATTCAATCGCTGGGTAATATAAACTTTGCCTGCTTCCACCCCGCCACCGCTGACGCGCGGGCGCTTATCCAACTCCTGCTCAATGCGCGCCTTCAGCGACGGCACAGCCGCACCCAAGCGCGCCAGCAGGCGCGGCGCCAGGCCGTCGGGCTGGTCAAGCAGGGCAACCAGAAGATGCTCGCCATCCACTTCCTGGTGGCCATAACGCAAGGCCAGGTCCTGGGCGGCCTGGACAGCTTCCTGAACCTTCTGCGTGGTTTTATTTAAATCCATAATAAACCCTTCGATGCTTGGCAAAATTACATAAACGCGCAAAAATCGTAAAGTGTAAAATCGCGTCTCCCCAAAACCGGGTGGTCATTTTACTTTCTGTTTGTCCAAATCCGGCTGAACTTATTTCGCGAAACATTCCGGGCAAATCCCATGACTGAACAAAGCATCGGTATGCTCGGAAATGTAGTTTTCAATCTGCTGCCAGTATTTTTGGTCATTGCGAATTTTTTTGCAATACGTGCAAATGGGCAACAATCCATGCAAGGTTTTGATGTGCTCCATGGCGGCTTTCAGCTCCTGGATTTGCCTGTCCATTATGGCCTGCATTTCCACGACTCGGCAGCCAACCCCGATGCGCACTTGGAGCTCTTTGACATTATAAGGTTTGACAATATAATCATTGGCACCAGATTCCAGGCCCTTGACGATATCCGCCACATTATTGCGAACGGTAAGGATAATAAGATAGGCGGGATTGGCGACCTCCGTTTCCCGGATTTTACGGCAAATTTCCACGCCATCCATGCCGGGCATTAGCCAGTCCAGAATCGCCAGTTTCGGCGCATACCTTTTAAGCATGATTTCACAGGCCCGGCAACCATCGCCGGTTACGACCAAATCGTGTCCCAATTCGCCAAGCGCCGTCTTAAGCATAAATTGCGAAGCCAAGTTATCTTCCGCAATTAATATTTTCATGATTGCCCCTTTAGCTTCAGCGCGGTTGTTCCCGGAAACATCATGGACCTGACTGCGGCCCGGCGGCGCGGCGGCGTGGCGGGCAAATTTAATTTTCGCAAATATTCGCGCATTTCCCGCGCCAGCACTGCAAACTGCCGGCTTAATTCAGGCAAGAGTTGATCAACTTCACGCCAGGCGCCGGCTTTACAGGCCTTTTCCAGTTTAATCGTAAAGTTCACAAATTGATCGCCGCTGACATTGGCAGCGGCGCCCCGCAGGTTATGCGCCAGCCCGCCGGCAACCTCCATTTGCCGTTTTTTAACGGCCCGCACAAACTTGCGCATCAATTGCGGCATTTCATCCAACGTAATCTTGATGACATTACGCAAACACGCAACCTTGCCGCCCAGCCGGCCGACAAAGGTACGGGAATCAAAGACCACAAACTGATCATCAACGGCGGCAGTGTTATCGCAGGGCACGGGGGTGTTGCCCGGCGAAGTAACACGCGCGATGGCCTCGGCCATGGCCGACAAACCGATCGGCTTAACCAGGTAACCGTTCATACCACTCGCCAGGCATTTATCACGCTCGTTTTGCAGGGCATGCGCCGTGATCGCCAGGATGGGCACCGCATGGTCGCGCACCGCCGAACTGGAATCGCGAATCATGGTCGTAGCCTGCAATCCGTCCATGCCCGGCATCTGGATATCCATCAGCACGAGATCATAAGCCTTGCGTTCCAGCGCCTTGACGGCTTCCCGGCCACTGGCAACGGTTCTGGCAACATGGCCGATTGTTTTCAGCATATTCGCGATAACAAACTGGTTGGCCTGGTTATCATCGACTACAAGAATATGCAGCCGCTTGCCGGCCTGACAAATTTTATTCGAATTCAATGCCGCCGCGCTTTTGATTTTTGTTTTCTTCAAGGCCACCAGCAGGCTTTCAAAAAGTTGTTTCGGCAAGATCGGCTTGGGCATCACGGCCGCAAAAACACGCAGACAGCGTTTAAAAAGTTCCGGCGCGATAACAGCGGAAGTCGCCAGCAACAGGATTGTTTTTTTTAGCGCGGCATCGGCCTTGATGGCTTGGCCCAGCATCAGGCCACTGATTCCCGGCATGCACATATCGACAATGACCGCCTTGAAGGCTTTTTTCTTTTTGGCGGCGGAACGCAGCTGGGCCAGCGCCTCCGCAGCGCCAGCGGCCGTGGCCACATTAATTTTCCATGATCGCAATTGCCTGGCCAGTATCAAACGGGCGTTGGCATTATCATCAACAACCAGGATGCGTGTTCCCGCTAAATTCAGGTGCGGCAAGACAAAAGACACTTCCGGTTTTTGTCGTTCAAATGGCAGAACAAACCAGAAAACCGTTCCCTTGCCCGGCGTACTTTTAACTCCGATGGTGCCGCCCATTGCGGTCACCAGCGCCCTGGCGATGGTCAGCCCCAGCCCGGTGCCGCCAAACTGGCGCGATATGGACGCGTCCACCTGCGTAAAGCAATCGAAAACCATGCCCGTTTTATCGGCGGGAATCCCAATCCCGGTATCGCGCACGGAAAAACGCAAAACGGCCTTGTTGTTTTTATCCGCCACCAGCATCACGTTTACGTTAACCTCGCCATTCTCGGTGAACTTTATGGCGTTGCCGATTATGTTAAACAGAATCTGGCGCCAGCACACTGACCACTTCTTCCACAATTTCCCGCAGATTAAAATCAACGTGTTCCAACAAAACATTACCGGATTCAATTTTGGCAAAGTCAAGCGTGGCATTGATGACGTTAGACAGCGTTTCCGCGCTGGAGCTGATGATACGCATGTATTCCGCCTGCACTTTTGAGAGCCTGGTTGCATGCAAAAGCTCGCAGACGCCGACAATGCCGCTCAAGGGTGTGCGGATTTCATGACTGATGTTGGCGACAAACTGGCTTTTGGCGGCACTGCTCGCCTGGGCCTGCATGACGCGCTTGCGATCGGTGATGTCTATGGCCACGCCGAGGAAGCCAGTGATTTTATCGGCCTCATCCTTGATGGCGGTCACGATCAGGTCCACGGATAAATGCGATCCGTCTTTTCTGACATAAGTCCATTCGCGCTCGTCGAATTTGCCGATTTTAGCGTAAGCAACAAAAGCATCAAAACCTTCTACGGGATATCCCAGCTCCGTGGTCAACGCCCGCGCCCGGAGCCTTACTTCCGATGCAAGGTGAAAGGCCATGGGCGTCTGCTGGCCAATCATCTCGCTGGCGGAATAACCCAGCATGCGCTCGGCACCGACATTGAAAACCGCGATCTTGCCGCAAACATCGGTGGCAATGATGGCAACCTGCGAGGCCGCGTTAATCACGGCTTGCAGTTGACGATGTGCACAGGCCAATTGCAGCGCCGCAACCCGGCGCTCGGTGATGTCCCGGAAAAAAAACGCCATATATTTTATACTGCCGACATCAAATAACGACGCGCTGACTTCCGCATACAACTCTTCGCCGTTTTTCTTTTTAAGCGGCACATCCAACATCAGGCTCGATTCATCTTGGAGCTGTTTGCGAAATTGCCACAAAACACCTTCAACATCTCGCTCCGGGATGACATCCTTGAGCGTCAAAGAAAAAATTTCCACCTCATTGTAACCGAGCATCTGGCGCAAGGAATGATTACAATTTAAAATTTTACGACTGCCCGGATCGATCAGGGCGACACCATCAGCGGCATGTTCAAACATATATATGAATTTTTTTTCGACAGCCTCAATCGTCCGCTGTGTGATCATTTTGAAGGTGGTGATATCCCGGCCCACCGCCTGATACTCGAGCAGTCTGCCATCAGCGGCATAAACGCCCTGATGACTCCATTGCTGCCAGCGCACTGCGCCATCGGGCATGATGACCCGGTGCTCAAAAACAACGCATGGTCTCTCACGGGTAATGGTGGCAAGTTCCCGGGCAATCAGCGTCAGGTCCGGTTCGGGAATGTGAGGAATGAAATTAGTGCCGACAAGCTCGGCCTGGCTTTTGCCGAAGTAGCGCGCATAACAATCGTTGACAAAAGAAAGCTTGCCATCAACCCGGTAGCGGCAAACAAGCTCGGTCTGCAGATTAACAATCTGCCGGTACAAAGCTGTATTTTCCTGCAACTCGATCATGGCGCGCTTGAGCGCGCTGATATCGTTCACCTCCACCAACCAGTATTTTACGTCGTCGATTGAAATCAGATCGGTCGCAAACAGGCAGTCATATATCGCGCCGTTTTTGGCGCGAACCTGAATCATTATGTCGCGCGCCGATGTGCCCGCCATCGTCGCTTGCATCAACTTTTCACGGTCACCCGGATTGGCATACAATCCAAGTTCAAACGCTGTTTTACCGATAACTTCCTCGCGTGCAAAACCAAGCTTTTTCAAAAACGCATCGTTTACCTCTACAAAACGGCCATCACTGAAGGCGGAAAGCGAAAGCAGGTTGCTGCTTAACTGAAAAACCTTGGCATACTTTTCTTCCGCAACCGAACGCGGGATACCAACATTCGCATTCATAAACAGCACCCCACTAAACGCGCATACCCCTGCGACAAATCAAGCATTCGTCAGATAAAACATAAATGCACTATTTTATTTTAAACAACACAGTCTGGTTGTCAAGCACAATCGTGGCATTCGGACGTGGGAACAGGCATAGCAAGATAAATGCCGGCAGGAGATTTTTCTACCGCATGACCGTGAGTGATCCACCGGCTGTTTCAGACCGGCCAGGCAAGCCGGCGGGCCGCATCACGCAAGCAGGCCAGGGCCTTATTCGGGCCCAGGAGACTCAACTGCGCCGCCCGGACCGCCGTCAGCGGCGGGAGGCGGCCAACGGCCTCGAAAAACGCATTCTTTTTAGCGGTATTGTTGCCGAACTCGGCCTGGGCGGCGGCGCTTACATAGGCAAAGTCGGCATAGCGGGCAAGCAAAGTCTGACCGACCATGATACACGCACCGCGCAAAAATGACGCGTGATAAGGACGGAGCGCCGCACCGAGGGTGTCATCCACAAAGGGCTGGCCTTCCTTGTTCATCTCGGTGCCGATGTTGATCGGAAAATTAAACTCATCGGCCACGGCCACAATCTCAGCCAGCTTGCGCATTTTAACTTCGCGCACCACCGCATCGCTTATGCGATGATTGCGGTCGGGGATGATATTCAGCGCGCAGACGCCCTGTGCCCGCAGGCATTCCAGCATGGTCCGGGCATCCGCTTCGCCCCGCGATGTGCCGTCAAGCCAGGTTGCCGTCGGCAGCGCCTGGCAATCGCGCACCCAGGCCACAAACGCATCCAACGGCGGAAATGTTTTTTCGGTCGGTCGCGCATAGCCAATGCCGCCGCTCTTGGCCAGCACGGCGCGGATTTTATCCTCAATGACCGGCGTGTTTTGGCACCAGGCGGCCAGGTCTGCCGTCCGCGCCTTCATCAGCTTAGCCCAGAACGCGAACAGTGCCGCTGGTGTTTTAAACACCGCCTCGGCTTTGCCCCGGTAGGCCATGACAATGTGACGCTCCGTGGGACAGGCGCCCGGCGAGAGCGGTAGGACTTCCGTCTCATAGTCCAGGGCGATTATGGGCAGCTTCGCGTTAATGCGAGCCACCAGTGCGCGGTTACGCTCTCCCGCCTGACACCGGTATTGCAAGAGCGTGGCCGCCGCCCGGCTTTCCGGGCCTGGTCGGCGCGCAAATCCGGTGCCCATGATATAAGTGACCCCCGGCTCGCCCGGCGAATTGATCTCCACCTGGGCATAGTCGCGAACAAACGCCCGGGTTTCCAGGTTTACCGTTGCGCGCAAACCAAGTTTCTGGCCGGCCGCCAAAAACTCCTCCAACCCGTCAAGCACATCAAAATCACAAAGGCCGGCGGCAAACAATCCTTGGCAACGAGCTTCCCAGGCAATGTGGCTGGGGGAATACCCTTTTGTATTGTAGGAAAAAAAAGAATGCAGATGCATATTGACGCGTTCAAGCGGCTCCGGCCAAAGCGCGTCACCACGTGCAACCAGGTCGTGCAATGCCTGAGCGCGTTCGGCAGGATCAAAAGAATCCAATTGTTCAATTAAGCGAGACTGATCCGGCGTATTCATCATTCCAGTCCTTATTTTCGAATTTTACACCAGTCATTACGCGCATCACATTGTTTCCGGACCATGGTCACAAGCGCGGCTCGCATCACGGTAGACCGCAGAAATAAATAAATGCCGGCAAAACTTACCCACGGGCCGCCAGTACGCACATGATGGTGATCAGGCAAGCCTTCCGTTGCATGACCATGGCCTGACGCCGCACCGCCCAGCCGGATTCCGCATCCACCCCGCTGCCGTTTGCATAAGTCGGCCGGCTCACCACCATCACACAAGGCCAAGTATAACAACCACCCGTGCACTGAACAAAGCTATCGGCTTCTTTTGCCAACAGGTTAAGGCATTAACGGAGATTTGTCATTCTAAAAACAAACGACGCGTTCGGCAGGATTTGGAAATAGTCGGCAAGCTTGGCGCATCGGCCCGGCCGACAAAACCTTGCTCGTTATCACAAAACCCAGCCTGTACCCGCTGAAAACTGCGTGCTAAAAAATTACTTTTATTTGTTTGACAGCCCGGCAAACCTGACGTATGTTTCAATCTCTTTTCTATTTACAGGAAGGTGTATGCCATGAAAACAACGATACCCCGCACCGCGGATGTCCAACGCAACTGGATGCTGGTGGATGCCACCGAGCAGCCGCTGGGCCGGCTCGCCGTAAAAATCGCCAACCACCTGCGCGGTAAACACAAGCCGACCTATACCCCCCACGTGGACACGGGCGACTTTGTCGTCGTGCTCAACGCCCGCAAAGTAAAACTGACGGGCAAAAAGGACGACCAGAAAATCTATACGGACTACTCGGGATACCGGCACGGACTCAAGGAAATCAAGGCTTCCGCAATGCGCGCCAATAATCCGGAACGCATGGTTTATGACGCCGTCAAGCGCATGTTGCCCAAGAACCGGCTCATGCGCGAAGTGTTTCAGCGCTTGAAAGTTTATGCGGAGGATAAGCATCCTCATGCCGGGCAGCATCCGCAGTCACTTGCTTAATAAGGAGAAAAAAAGTGGTTACAACCCCTGCCACCATTAAAGCCACGGGGCGGCGCAAAAACGCCATCGCTTCCGTGCAACTGATTGAAGGAACCGGGAGGTTACTCGCCAACGGGCGTGAGCTTGCAGATTATTTCCCGATGTTGACCACCCGCAATTACCTGCTCCAACCGCTGAAACTGACCAATACGGACCTCAAGTTTGACATCTTTGCCAAACTCGTCGGGGGCGGCACCACCGGCCAAGCCGGCGCTTTGCGCCACGCAATTGCCCGTGCCCTGATCAAGGCGGACAAATCCCTGCGCGAAGTGCTCAAAAACAGCGGGTTTCTCACCCGGGATGCCCGCATGAAGGAACGCAAAAAATCCGGCCAGCCGGGAGCCCGTAAACGATTCCAGTTCTCCAAACGTTAATCCGGATCAAGCTCTTAATTTGCCGGTAAAATTATCAGATTGCCCGCCTGGAAGTGTCTGGCCTGCGCGGACAAGCCAAGCGGGCAATGTTGTTTGGAGCAGGCATGCAAAAAAAAATAAAGATGATCGCAGGGGGAGTCACTACCCCACATGGCTTTCGCGCCGCCGGCGTGGCGGCCGGCATCAAAAGCGACAAACGTGATATGGCCCTGCTGGTATCGGATACCTCCGCCATAATTGCCGGGGTTTTCACCACTAACCGCGTGGCTGCCGCACCCGTCCAACTGTGCCGTGAGCGGCTGGCTGCCCGGCAGGCCCGCGCCATCATCGTGAACAGCGGCAACGCCAACGCCTGTACCGGCGCCGACGGACTGCGTGATGCGCGCCGTATGACCCGGCTGACCGCCGAACTCCTGCAACTGGAAGAACCGGCCGTTTTTGTGTGTTCCACCGGCACGATCGGACACCCTTTACCAATGGCCAAAATCGAGGCCGGCATCCGTCTGGCAGTCCGCAGCCTGTCACACCAAGGCGGTTCAGACGCGGCCACGGCCATCATGACGACCGATACCGTACCGAAGCAGATTGCCGCGGAAGTTGAAATTGACGGTAAAAATATCACCATCGGCGGCATGGCCAAGGGCGCCGGCATGATTCACCCGAACATGGCGACTTTGCTGGTGTTTCTAACCACGGATGCCGCCGTGGAAGCGCAAGCCCTGCAGGACTGCCTGGCGGACGCCGTTGACCGGAGCTTTAACCGGATTTCAGTGGACGGCGATCGGAGCACCAATGACACCGCACTTTTCATGGCCAACGGCACCGCCCAAAACACATCCTTGGACCGCCGCCATCCGCGCTGGAAAGCTTTTTGCGCCACGGTCAACGCCCTGACGGGCGAACTCGCGCGCCAAATTGTCAAGGATGGCGAAGGCGCCACCAAACTGGTAACCATAACAGTCCGGAACGCACCGGGCAAACGTGCGGCGGAAAAAGTTGCCCGGTCCGTGGCCAACTCGCTCCTGGTGAAAACGTCCTGGTTCGGCGCCGATCCAAACTGGGGGCGCGTGATCTGTGCCGTGGGATACGCCGGCGTGGCCGTGGAGCCGGATCGGATCGACATTGCCTACAACGGCCAAATCGCCGTGCGCAGCGGCCAGAGCGTCGGCTTGGCGCCGGATATTCTGCATGCCATCATCGCCAAGCCTGAATTTGGCATTGAGATTGATTTACACCTG
>CAYYBV010000068.1:345-9568 GCA_964469675.1 uncultured Verrucomicrobiota bacterium | reverse complement strand
GAAGTCGGAAATCAACACCGCCTGCCCTTCCTTGCCGGAGGCCATCAACGGCACCCCGCCGGAGATGTGCGGCTCAACCGTAAACGTCTCATCCCCGCGCACCAGCAGGGCCAGGCCATCCCACAGATATGATGTTCCGGTGCCTGGAAGTTGGGGGGCATTGGCATGCGACGCACTGGTTTCCGGCTGACTGCTTCCCTTCCAGGCCGTCTGCCCGTCCGGCCAGTATTGATAATCCACTTGCCGCTTGTCGCCTTCCTTCACCCGGCTCACTTTACCCAGCAGCCCATACTCGTACCGTATCACCCGGTCGCCCAAGGTTTCTTCCTTGATCCGGCCTGACGGGTCATAGGCATAGCGCGCTTCCGGCTTGCCCGTTGCCGTCAATAACCGGTTGGCCAGGTCGTACGTCATCGCCGTTTTCTCGCCGCCGATCGCCTTTTCGATCATATTCCCCGCCGGGTCATAGGCATAGCGTTCTTCCGGCAAACCGTCCGATTTCACGCCCGTCAACTGACCCGCCGCGTCATACACATAATCCTGCACCTTGCCGTCCCACGTACGCCGAATCAGTTGATCGGCATTATCCCACGTATATGCAACCTGCGTCAACTTCTTACCCGATGCCGATTGCACCGTCAGTTCCTTTATCCGCCCCAGCGCGTCATGCCGATATGACTCCTGCGTGCCATCCGCCAACTGCTTGACAAGCAGGCTCCCCTGCTTGTCATACGAATACCGCGCCACGCGCTTGCCGTCCGACCGGATTTCCGCCACGGACCCGGCCTTGTCATACAGGTATTCCGTCCGGCCATTCGTCACGCCCGCCGACGTTACCAGCTGCCATTGCACCGCCGCTTTCCGGCCGGTGGGCGTATAACTATATTGCACGATATTGGTCGCGCCCGAAGACTGCGCGTGCCGCCGGATCGTTACGATCAGCCGGCCAAGCTTGTCATAACGGTAACTAGTGGAAGCCGTCGGCGTGCTGACCGTGGCCGGGCGCCCAGCGTTGTCATAGGTATATTCAACCACATTGTTTTCGCCGTAATCCACGGTTACCGGCCGGCCATACTTGTCGTAGGTATAACCGACCTTCTGGTCGCCCATGTTTTTGCAGACCATCCGACCATGGGCATCATATTGCCAGGCCAGCGCATTGCCCAGCGCGTCAACCTGCTTTTTCGGCTGATCCAGCGTCGTATAATCCAGCATTGTTTTACCGCGCACAGCACCGTCAGCCCCCTGCATCCAGAAACTCTGCAAACGATTCACCTTGTCATATTCATAGCGCGTGGCCACGCCCAGCGGATTCACCATGCTCACCGGCCGGCTTTGCCCGTCATACTCATACCGCGCGGTCCGGCCCAGCGCGTCAGTAACGCTTGCCAAGCGGCCAACCGGGTCATAGGCCAGTTGCATCAATGCCGTCGCCTGCTCTTTCCCGCCGGGCAGGAGCCGTTCCACGGCTGTTACCCGCCCGGCTTGATCCGTCTTGTATTCGGTCTGCACCCCGTTGGGCGCGGTCAACCGTGCCGGACGGCCGTGGGCATCATAGTCCATTTTCCACAAATTGCCTTCCGCGTCCGTGTAGAACAACAGCAACCCACGGCTGTCGTAATGAAATTGATACCGGCAGTTTTCCTGGTCCACGGCTTCGACCAGGTCGCCGGCCGGATTGTAACACCATTCCTGCCGCTGATTCAAAGCATCTGTCAGCCGGGTCAGGCGGCCTTCTTTATCATACTCCAGCATGGCCACCATTTCCGGCACACTATCCTTATATGTGCGCATGATTTTGCCGATCTTGCCTTGCGGATTCATCTCAAACTGGGTGACGGTACCGATCAGATTGCGCGTCCAGACCAGATTACCGTCCTTGTCATACTTGTTTTCCACCACCACCCGCCCATCCGCATTCTTGATCTGGCGCAGTTTAAAATCATAGATCAACCCCATTTGGCGGTAAAACTTGGTCACCGTCTTGCGCCCCTGGGGGTCCAGGGCGGTTATCACCCCGCGTATCTGGCTGAACTTGATGGTCCATGTCCGCCCCAGTTTGTCCTTGGCCTTTACACAGTCAACGGCCGGATAAGTATACGTGTAATCCGCATCCGATTGTAAGGAATAATCCTGGAAAGCCTTAACATCGTCTTTGCCCATATTTTTTTGCCCTTGGTACCGGAAAGTCACGCAAAAACTATCATTGTGCCCATCCGGACGAACGAGCCGGGTCAGGACACCAATCTTGTCATATTCATATCGCTCCGGCGTTTTGGCGGCCTGGGCCCAGGCCGCCAACCTGGCCGGGGCGGAGTTATTGAACTCAAACCGGTTCTCCACACCGGCCACGGTCAATGATTGCAGTTGCCCTTGTGAATCATAATCAAGTTCTGCCAACTTCCAACGCTTACCGTCGGTTGCCGAAACCTGTTCCAATGAAGCCAACCGTTTATTTCGATAATTATATACCAGCTTCCGCCCGCCGGGAGCGATGACGGCGGATAACAATCCCTTATTGTATTTAAATGACCAACCATCCTTGCGGCTGACGGTAAAATGCATATTGCCGTTATCCACGGCGCTCCATTCCTGGCGCACATCCGCATAACCACCGTTGTGTTCGGCAGTCAACATAATCATGCCGCCCCACGGGGTCTTCCAGCCAAGCACGCCCTTTCCCTGCGGAATCAACCGGCTTTCCAACTGGGGCGAGCGCCACTGCGGTCCGAACAGGCCGGCCGTATCTTCCGTATTGCGGTAAACAAGCTCAATGGGTATGACAAATTCAGCCGCGCCGCGCGTAACTCCCAGCAAGCGCTCCACGCCCCATCCGCCTTGGCCCACGTCCAACCGGCCCAGCTTGAGATAATCGCTTTGCCACTGGACCGGGTCGGCCCAGGCGCCCAAGCACAATGTTGCCGATATCCACCAACAATGAACGACTGGTTTCCAATGCACCCCGCACCTCCTGACCTGGTTGACATTGCTCCGCATATGCATGCGTCACCACACTGTTTTTACGCTCGCACATTCCTTGGCCATAAATCTGCAAGCTGCGCATAATGCCCCCCCCCGGTTTGTCAATGATTATTTTTTAAAGTGTCCCGGAAAGTGGGCGCCGGCTGACGCAGCGCGATTTAAGCGCAAGCGCTGGACAGTTTTTAAGTTTGCAGGCAGGCGCGGCGTCCCTGATCCAAGAATGACCCAGCCGTAATTTCTGACTGCGGGCCGCGGATATTGCTTGCAACAGATGGAATATCGTGGTTAGAATATATCCCGTTTAAAACATGGTGGGTGTAGCTCAGTTGGTTAGAGCGTCAGATTGTGGATCTGAATGTCGCGGGTTCGACCCCCGTCACCCGCCCCCCTAGGAAATATTCTGGAAAAGCGAGCCCGCCATGGCACGTATTCTCGGCAATGCGTCCGACAAGCTCCCCGCCGTTTCTAAAGCCCGCGCCCTGATAATTAACGGCGTGCGTTTTACGCATGCGGCCGCCCGGTTCTGGGCCTCCCTGCTAAACGAAGTCGCCACCGACTATCCCGATTGCAACGTACTGGTTTTCGACACCCTCTCCGGCACCATCCTGACGCGCGACCTGCTGTTCCCGGAAACAGCCATGCAGCGCGAGCTGGAGCGCAGTCAGCCGGCGGTTCCGATTGAGCAGGCCCTTAAAGAGGCGTTGGCTGAATTTGAAATCTTCGGACCACCCGGCGCCGTCCAGCTTAGCCTGCTGGCTGAAAACCTGGAAACTAAACACTGCCAACTGCCCTTGGATTGCGTGGATGCCGATATTTTCGCCTACCTGTTGGCATGGCTCATGGAATGGGCGGAGCTCCCGCAAAGCCAATGGAATTTTGATCGCGTGGAAGGCGCTTTCCAGGGCCGTGATCCCGATATCCCGGAGAGCCGGAACACGGCCAGCTGGCGCGTACAATTCGAATTTACGCGCAGCCATATCAGCGAGGGCCTGTATCGCTGGCGCCTCCGGATGCGCCGCATGGCGGTGGACGAACCTCGCAATGGCAAGCCAGCCAATTGACGCGCCGCGCGGGATGCCTTACAATCAAATTATCAAGTCAATCATCTTGGATATTTCATGAAAGCGGAAATATTTTTGACAGGATTAACAAGATTAACAGGATTGATGGGCACGAAAAAAAACACTCTGAAATTGACAAGAGCAGGGAGGAGTTCATTGGAAAATCCTACAAATCCTGTAAATCCTGTCAAAATTCAACATCTTAGGCGCTTATGATATCAGAAGCACGCTTGCGTGAGGAATTGAAACGCACCTTGCAGGCAACCAGCCTGGCCGGCCTGGGTGAACGCGAGACCGGCAAAGTGCGGGACTCATACAAACAAACCGGGCAACGCATCCTGGTCACCACGGACCGGATTTCGGCCTTCGACTGCGTCCTCGGCACGATCCCGTTCAAGGGCCAGGTGCTGAACCAGCTGGCGGCTTTCTGGTTCGAGCAGACCCGGGCCATCGCGGGCAACCATGTCATTGATGTGCCCGATCCCAACGTCATGGTGGTGGCCGAATGCGAGCAGTTGCCAATCGAATTGATTGTGCGTGGCTACATCACCGGGGTCACCAAGACTTCGCTTTGGTATAACTACGAGCGCGGTATCCGCAATTACTGCGGCAATCCGTTGCCGGATGGTCTGCGCAAGGACCAGAAACTGCCGCGGCCCATCCTGACCCCGACCACCAAGCTGGAAAAACACGACCGGCCCATATCCCGGGAAGAGGTCCTGGCCGAAGGACTGGTTCCGGCCGCAATTTTTGATGCCGCCGCCGATATGTGCCTGCGGCTGTTCGAGTTCGGCACGCGTTATGCCGCTAAACGCGGGCTGATCCTGGCGGACACCAAATACGAACTGGGTCAACGCAACGGCCGGCTCGTCGTGTCCGATGAACTCCACACCCCCGATTCGTCGCGCTACTGGTTCGCCGACACCTATGCCGCGCTTTTTGCGCAGGGCGCCGACCAGCGCAAGATCGACAAGGAATATGTCCGCGAATGGTTTGCCGCGCGCGGCTTCCGCGGGGAAGGCGTGCCGCCGCCCATGCCCGACGACGTGCGTCTCGAAGCCGCCCGGCGCTACATCCAAGCCTATGAGACCATCACCGGCCGGGAGTTTAGCGTGACCGATGAGCCGGTGGAACAGCGCATCACGGCCAATTTGCGGAAAAAAGGATACATGCAGAAATGAGCATGGTGAATAAGCACGATGTTTCGATTCTCAGGGATTTGGCAACCCAGTACATGGCGGTTTGTTCCAATCCCGTTCAAGGCGCAAGGCGCTCGCTTTGGCGACAACACAACAGCCTCAAGCAGACCCGCCCCCTGATCTACGTCCGCGCGTTTGCCTGGCAAGAAATGCCGCAGTCGCAATGCCAGTGCAAGGACAATTTCTTCCGGCAATACGAAAACTTCTTCCGTACCCATCTTTTCTGGAACACCGTCAACGATGACTCTGTTTTTGAGCCATGGGTGAGCGTCCGGGCTACCTGGACGTGCCCCAAATGGATCCCCGGCTGGGGTGTATCGGCAGAGCGCACCGTCAGTGATGACCCCCGCGGCTCGTTTAAAGTAGATTACCCGCTTAAGGAATTGGCCGACATCGAAAAACTGCGCATGCCCTGGCATGGGATTGACGAGCAAACCACCGCGGAGCATGCAGCGCGCCTGACGGACGCCATCGGCGATATCATTACGATCAATATTGACCGTGGACCTGCCTGCCGGATGTGGGCGGGGGACATCTCGACCTATGTGGGACACCTGCGCGGCATCGAGCATATCATGATGGACATGACGGACAACCCCGAATGGCTTCATCGCCTGATGAAGTTCTTGTCAGACGGCGTGCTCAAGACTCAGGATGAGGCCGAAGCCGCCGGCGACTGGAGCTTGTGTGCCCACGAGAACCAGGCGATGCCATACGCCGAGGAGCTCCCCAATCCATCGGCCAACGTCAACGGCATAAGCCGCAACCAACTATGGGGATTCATGGCGGCGCAGGAATTTACCGGCGTTTCCCCTGCAATGCACGCGGAGTTTCTCCTGGCTTACCAGCTGCCGATTCTCCGCAAATTCGGCCTGGTCGCCTACGGCTGTTGCGAAAACCTGACGCGGAAGATTGACATGTTGCGCCAGATTCCGAATCTGCGCCGCATTGCGGTCTCCCCTTTTGCGGATGTCGCCCAGTGTGCCGAGCAGATCGGGCGGGACTATGTCCTGAG
This sequence comes from uncultured Verrucomicrobiota bacterium, assembly GCA_964469675.1. GTDB lineage: Bacteria > Verrucomicrobiota > Kiritimatiellia > JAAZAB01 > JAAZAB01 > VSJD01. Next base: position 3,311 of record CAYYBV010000068.1, on the reverse strand, counting down.
TTATCGCCCCAGTCCTGCCGACATGGTTAGCTATGGCTTTGATCCGGATCGTATTCGATCGATCCTGAGACGCGACTTGAAGGCGTGCAAGGACTGTCATGTTGACATCACGCTAAAGGATGTTGAAACTGTCCAGGCCGATCAGGATCGTGTCCGAAAATGGGTGGTCATCACGCGCGAGGTCATTGACGAGGTATTCAGATAACCGTTGCCAGAACCATGCCATCCAGACAACGGGCGCCTCGAAGCAGCCCGGCGCTACATCCCATCCTACGAAACCATTACCGGCCGTGAATACGTCGCTAGCGGTCTGATTTGCGCCGGCAGAATAAAGAATTGACAATGTGTTGCGCATGTGACACACTACAACCATGAATAAATCAGCCGTCATCCACGCCCGCATAGAGCCCAAAACCAAGAATGCGGCCGAGCGCATCTTGTACAAACTCGGACTAAACCCCACGGATGCCATTCGTATTTTCTACCGCCAAATATCGCTGCGCCAGGGATTGCCCTTTTCGGTGGAGATTCCAAATGCGTTAACCCGTGTCACTCTCGAAAAGAGCCGGAATGGGAAAGACATCGAACGCTACGACACTCTGGACGATATGTTTGCAAGCTGGAAAAAATGAAACAACTCTTCCAGACAACCCAATTCTGCAAAGATATCAAACGCATGCAGAAACGAGGGAAGGACTTGGCAAAGCTTAAAGTCATTGTCCGGAAATTAGCAAGCGACGAACTCCTTGATCCACGCCACAGGGATCATCCGCTTTCGGGTGAATGGAAACATTGCCGAGACTGCCATATTGAGCCAAACTGGGTATTGATTTACACAAGGATAAACGAATATATCAGACTGGAACGCACCGGCACACACAGCGATCTCTTTGAATAAAGTCATGTATCCTGCATTTGCTTAAGGAACACATTATGAGCGTTCATCCCATTGAATTCCGGTATTACTCCGCGGCCATGCGCGCGCTCTTCACGGAAGAGGCCAAGCTGCAAAATTGGCTGACGGTTGAGGCGGCCTTGGCACGCGCCCACGCACGGCTGGGGCACATTCCCAAGACGGCGGCAGGCGTCATCGGCCGCAACGCCACCGTCGCCAAGGTGCGGCTGGCGCGCGTCAAGCAAATTGAAGCCGAGATCCACCACGACCTCATGGCCATGGTGCGGGCGCTGACGGAAGCATGCGGGGCGGCGTCCGGCAAATATGTGCACCTGGGCGCCACCTCGTACGATATCGAGGACACCGCCCTGGCCTTGCAGCTCGGGGACGCGCTGGACCTGATCACCCGGGACGCCCGGGCTTTGCTGAAAACATTAGCGGCCCTGGCCAAGCGCACTCGCAAGCTGGTATGCGTCGGCCGCACGCATGGTCAGCACGCCGTCCCGACCACCTACGGGCTGAAATTCGCGATTTATGCCGGCGAAGTGCGCAGGCACCTCGATCGGCTGGCGGAAGCCCGGCGCCGCATCCGGGTGGGCCAGATGACCGGCGCCGTTGGAACCCAGGCGAGTTTCGGCGCCGATGCGCCGCGGCTGCAGCGGCTGGTGATGAAAGACCTGGGACTTACGCCGGTCATGGTTTCCAACCAGGTGATCCAGCGGGATCGCCATGCCGAAGTCGTGTTTGACCTGGCCCTGCTTGCGGCCACCGGCGAAAAAATCGCCCAGGAAATTCGCAATCTCCAACGCACGGAAATCGGCGAGGTATTCGAATCTTTCCAGAAAATGCAGGTCGGCTCCTCCACCATGCCCCAGAAACGCAATCCGCACAAGAGCGAACGCATCTGTTCACTGGCACGGATCATCCGCGCCCAGGTGGCCCCGGCCCTGGAAAACATTCCCCTCGAACATGAACGCGATTTGACCAATTCGGCCGCCGAACGCGTGATTTTTCCGGAAGCCTTCATCCTGACCGATTATCTGCTCCGCCAACTGGACGAGATATTGCGGGGCCTGGACATCCGCGAGCGCGCCATTCAGAAAAACCTGAGCCTGACCAACGGGCTGATCATGAGCGAGCGGGTCATGCTGGAGCTGGTCAAACTGGGTCTGGGCCGGCAGACGGCCCATGAAATCCTGCGCCAGGCCGCGCAAACGGCACTGGCCGCCGGCCAGCCGCTCAAGGAAATTTTGTTGCGCGACCGGCGCGTCACCAAAATCATGACGGCGGCCGCCCTGGCGCGCTGCCTGGATCCGGCCAGTTACATCGGCACGGCCGTGGCACAAGTGGATAACCTGCTGGCCGCGTTGCGGCAGAAAGATGCCTGACAACCGAAGCCGGACACCAGGCAGGCAAAGCTAAAAGGCGGCAGAAGCATGTGTACGATCCTATATCACTTTTCCGGCACGGGCAACTCGCTGGCCATCGCCCGCGACCTGGCCGCCGCCCTCGGCAACACAACACTGGCGGCCATTCCGCGGGCGCTCCGGGAACCGGGCGCCGGGGCGGCCGACGCCGTCGTTACGGCCGATGCCGTCGTTACGGCCGACGCCGTCGGCATCGTGTTTCCCGTATACGCCTGGGGGCCACCGCGAATCGTTAGCGATTTTATCAACTCGCGGAAATGGCACAATATTTCGTATCTGTTTGCCATCTGCACCTGCGGCGGATTTCCCGGTGGCACATTGACCAAGGTCCAGCGGGCGCTGCGCGCGCAAGGCGGCAATCTGCAGGCCGGATTTTCGATCGTCATGCCCGGCAACTATACGGCCCTGTATGGCGCCATACCGGAAGCCAAACAGCAGAAGCTGTTCGCAAGTGCCCGCGCCCGCGTGGCCGAAATCGCGGCGCTGATCAAGGCGCGCCGCACCCGCCCAGTTGAAAAGAGCTTTTTCCTGGTCAACTGGCTGACCGGATGCCTGTATAAATTCGGCATGCCGCATTTCAAGAAGGCCGATATCAAATTTTGGGTGACCAATGCCTGCACGCATTGCGGCCTGTGCGTTAAAGT
>CAYYBV010000068.1:0-335 GCA_964469675.1 uncultured Verrucomicrobiota bacterium | reverse complement strand
GCCCGCGTTCGGACATCGAACTGAATGACGGCTGGCCGCAATGGCATGGCAACTGCGAGCAATGCATGGCCTGCCTGCAATGGTGCCCCGCGGAAGCCATCCAGTTCGGCCAAGCGACACAAAATCGCAAGCGTTACCATCACCCGTCCGTCAAGGCGAAGGATTTGTTTATGGAATAGGAAGCTTTAACCGCGGATGACACGGATGTACGCGGATTTGGATTTATTAAAGACACGTTGCTTCATAAAGAATTCAGTTTTTTACCGCATAGAACCCAAAACACTAACGTCCCATAGGGACGCCGAGACTGTAGCCGTTTAGGCCGTAGGCTGTAG